>CAIWVP010000016.1 GCA_903916195.1 uncultured Verrucomicrobiota bacterium
AGGAGGAGTGCATCCCGCCCTTTGACCTGGCCTTTGCGCTGCGCGTGGTGGCCCCAGCTGGCAAGCCCCGCACCGCCACGCACCTGTGCGCTGCCCTGGGGCTGTACGTGGAGGCAGTGGAGACAGCGCTGGGGGTGGGGGACGTGGAGCTGATCGATCAGACCATCGCGGCCAAGCCGTTTCCGGCCCAGGCGACATCCCGGTTTTCTCCGAGGATGCTGCGACGATAAGTTCTCACGACGGGGGCATTGACGCCCGTGAACCAGGCTTATTCAGCGGCCCACGCAAGGCCCGATGCCGCCTCTTCCGAGGCATCCAGCCCAACCCCATGGGCGACAGGCTGAAGCACGGCGATCAACTCCGCGCTTCGGCTGTCCCAGGGCACCTCCCGCTCGCGGAAAGCACCCTAGGCTCTGATCCGGACGACCGGATCCGGCGCCGGATGAACTGCCGAGCGCAGCGGAGTCTCCGGGCCACACCGTCCGATCTATTCCTCGCTTGCCATGTCCTTCCCGCGGATCTCGCGGAACTGCTTGCTGCGCACGATCGCCTCGATCGCGGTGCCGACCCGGAAGTCGTGCGACTTGAGCTGGTCGCGCATCGAGGCAACCAGCGGCGTATCGGAGAGCAGCACGCCACGGCCCAGAGAGTAGCCGAGCAGCTTGCGGCAGAACTGGCGCAGGAACGCATCGCTCCGCCGGGTCGTGAGGTAGGTGCGCAGCCCGTCCAGCCCCTCGAACTCCGAGCCGTCCATCACCTTCGCCCGCGTGTCGACCGGATGTCCACCGAGGTCCTGGTCTCGCCGCCTGCCGATGGCGTCGAAGCCTTCGAGCGAGAACCCGAACGCATCGATCCGACGATGGCAACCGGAGCACTTCGGGTCGGCGCTGTGCTTCTCGGTGAGCTGGCGCATCGTGAGCGTGCCGGTCGCTTCGTCCTCAGGCAGGCGCGGCACGTCCTTGGGCGGCCGCGGCAGCTTGTCGCCCAGCAACACCTCGCACAGCCAGTTGCCGCGCAGGATCGGGCTGGTGCGCGACGCGCCGGATTGCTTCGCCAGCGTCGTCGCCTGCGCGAGGATGCCTCCGCGTCCGTGCTTCTTCACGCCCTCCACGCGACGCCATCCGTCCGGGCCGGCGCCTTCGAAGCCGGGGATGCCGTAATGCTCCGCCAGCGCGCGATCGAGGAAGGTATGGTCGGCGTCGAGGATCCCCATCACCGAGCCGTCGCTCTGGAACAGGTCGGTGAAGAAGCGGATCGTCTCCTCGTACATCGAGCCCCGCAGTCCGGCGAAGGTGGGGAAGTGGCGGTCGCTCTTCTCGCCCAGCTCGTCGAAGCCGTAGATGTGCAGCCAGGCGCAGGCGAATTCCGTGGCGAGCCGGCGGGTGCGGGGGTCCTTGAGCATGCGGCGCGTCTGCGCGGCGAGCACGTCGGGATCCACGAGCTTGCCGGTCGCGGCCACGGCGCGCAGCTCGGCATCGGGCGCGGACGACCAAAGGAAGGAGCTCAACCGTGTCGCGAGTTCCCAGGCATCCACGGGTCCGGGCTTGTCGCCCTCGACGGCCTTCTCCGCGTGATAGAGGAAGGCCGGCGCCACGAGCACCCGCGCGAGCATCAGGCGGACGGTCTGTTCGTGCGGGATCCCTTCGGCGCGCAGCCGGGCATAGAGGCCGCGCAGGTCGTCCTTCTCCGTCGCGCCCAGCGGTCGGCGATACGCGAGATCGGCGAACCCGAGCACCGCATCGACGTGGCGCGGTTGGGCGTCGAGCAGCTCTTTCTTGAAGGCCTCGGCCCGCTGGCGGATCGGCTCGCGCATCGGCGTGAACGCGCTCGGGTCGGCGTCCTGCGTCGCGAACTGCCAGAGCTGCTCGAAGGCGTCGACGAGCTTCAACGCATCCTGGCCCACGAAATGGAACCCCGCCCACAACCGGTCGATCTCCGCCGCCTGCGCTTCGTCGAGCATGAGGCGCCGCAGCGGCTCGTCCTCGCGATGACAGAGGGTCAGCGTCACCACCTCGTCGACGGGGACGATCTTGGTGTAGCACAGCGCGGCGGGGAAGAGTCCGCGGAACTCCTCGAAGGCCGTCTCGATCCGCTGGCGGGCCGCGCTCGAGTCGCCCACCAGCACCGGCGAATCGGACACCACGGGACGTTCTCCGTCGGACCACGTGCTCTTTCCGCCCTGCTCCCGCGCCGTGCCGGCGGAGAGGCCGGGCCGGCCGACCGGTCGCGTTGCGAGCGCCTGCATCTGGATGCTGCCCTCGGCGCCGAGCACCGGATCCAGCTTCGCGGTGGCGACGAATTCCCGGCCTTCCGCGAGCTCCGCCGGCACCAACACCTCGATGACCGACGGCGCCCGCACGCAAAGACTCGCGGCGTCGATCTTGCCGCCGGACGGATGGCGTCCGAACAGCAACGGATCGAGCCCGGGCACGGCCGCCACAGGCGAAGGGACCGCGGTGGCCCTCGGGTCGCGCAGGAGGGTCGCGAGCAACGGACCTCGGACCGAGGTGAGCAGGCGGTGCAGCACGGCATCGGGCGCTTCCTTGGCGAGACCCACCGGGCCGCGGACCAGGAGGTCCTGCACTTCGTCGGCGATGTCCCGCTTGGCCGCGCGGGCGGGCGCCGAACGCCAGCGGCTGAGCAACGATCCCGCGGGTAGCACCGGTTCGGTCCCGCCCGGGCGATCGGGCTCGCTGTGGAAGTGCCAGACGCCGAGGTTGCCGAGGCGGTCGGCGTGGGGGTTGCCGGCGAGGATGTCCGGCGAGACGTCCTTCGCCAGGTCCCACGTCCGGGTGCCGTCGGTGAGCGCGAGATCCACCGCGGTAAGATCGCACGAGTGGTTGCCGTCGCGCGGTCCGACGACGACGGACACGATGTCGCCCGGGCGCACGGCGATGCCTTCGAACGGTCCGAAGGCGACCTCCTTGGCGCCTTGCGCGGTGCCGGCGGCGAGGCGTTGGCGGGCGTTGCCGCTGCGCGATTCCAGCGCCCAGGTCACGCCGTTGCCGCACTCGGGATGGGCATGTCGGACCTTCCCCTCCACGCGCAGGGTCGCGGACACCGGGCTGCGCCAGCTGACGATGACGCGGCGGTCGGGGGCGGGATGCACGGCGACGCTGCGGGGCTTCATGTTGCCCGGGACCCGGACGGCCTGGGCGGAGGAGTTGGCGGTGACGCTCAAAGCGTCCGCACCGGTCCAGCCCTGGATGAAGTCGAAGCTCTGCGCGCTCTCCATCCGCGACGTCATATGCCGATCGATGCGCGTCTCGCCGGCGCCGATCCCGAGACAATCCAGCCACGCCGCGAGCACCACGGGTTCCACGCCGTGCTTGGCGGCGAGGCGGGCGACCGCGTCCGCGTCCACGGTCGCCGGCGCTTCGTCGGCCGCCGCGAGACACCGGGCGGTGCCGGCAAAGACCTTCGCGCGGTACGCCGCCAAGGTCGCCATCGCCGGACGCACGTCGCGCAGCGGCAGATCGGGCACGCCGGCCCCGACGAGGCGCGGGTTCTCCCACAGCGCGAAGTCATGCGCGTCGCCGTCGCCGGCATCGGAGACCGCGAGGTAGAAGGTGACGGCATCCGATCCGGCCGGCGGCGCCGGGAGCTTCAGCCGGACCTCGCGCGCCGCGACCAGCGGCGTCACCGGCACCTGCCAGGCCTTGGGACCATCGCGCTTGCCGATGTGCCCGACCTGCGTGAAGCGCCAGAGCGCCGCCTGCCAGCGGGCGATCTCGGCGGCCAGCCCGGCGACGTCCGCGGGCCCGGCCGAGTTCCAGCGGGCGCGGACAGGGTCGAGCACGAGCGACGGCGCGGAGGAGCGGAGCGCCGTCCACAGCGTGCCGAGATAGCGCGCGTTCAGGCCCCGCGCGGACGCGACATCGGCGATCGTCCTGCGCCCGGCGGCGAGGGCCTCGCGTTCCTCGATGGTCGCCGTGAGGTAGCGCCGCAGCGGCAGCACGCCGCCGTCCTTGGTGTCGAACTTGATCCCTTGGAGGTCCACCGCCGAGCCGCCGCCGTTGTCGGTGAACCGCGCGTAGAAGGCGCGGATCGCCGCGAGTTTCTCCTCGGTCCAGTCGCGCTGCGAGGTGCTCGGCGAGAAGGAGATGCCGTCCGGCAACAGCACGGCGTGCTCGGCGACCGCTTTGCCGGCGTCGAGGTACTTGGTCACGAGCGACGGCGACATCACGAGCGCGTTGCCGACGTTCATGAAGCCTTCGCCCGCCGCCGAATCCGAGGGGAACTCCTTCGCGGGATCAAGCGACGGAACGCCGGTGAGGTCGCGCACGGTGAAGGTGTATTCCGCGTTGGAAAGGCGCCGGAGCACGACCGGTCCGGGATCGCCGGCGCGGGCGCGGGCCACCTCGTCGAGCACCGCCTCGGTCCAAGCGAGCAACCGCGCGCGCTGCTCGGCGGTGGGCTGCGGCTTGTCCTTGGGCGGCATCTCGCCGTCGGCCAGTTGCTCGGCGACGCCCTGCCAGACCTTCGGATGCCGCTTCACGTCGTCGATCGTCGCGAACCGTTCCAGGTCGAGGTCGCCTTTGTGCGCCTCGGTCGAATGGCACTTGAGGCAGAACTCGGCAAGAAGCGGCCGCACCGTCGCGGCGTGGTCGGCGGCAACGTCGGCGACCGCGACGGACGCGGGGATGACCGCTGCGAGAGCAGCGATGCCGGCGAGAACGGAGAACTGGCGGATGTGGCGCATGGAAAGTTCAGGCGATGGGACCGCGGATGACGTCGGCTTTCACGACGCCGGGGGAGCTTGTTCTCCAGACCGCCGCAAGAGCAGGTGAGCCGTTCGTGGTCGGGCCCCATGAAAATGAAGAGGGTCGCGTGCGGATCATAAGGATGGCAACGGTCCACCGCCGGCACGCTGCCCGCGGATGAAGGCGTCGACCGGATGTGGCGGCCCGTCACGTCCGCTTCTGCGGGTCGGCGGGATCGATGGCGCCTTCACCCGCAGGAATGGATGGTCTCCGCGGACGAGCACCTCGATCCGGTTCCAGTCGCCGACGATCTCCGCGGGGTGCCGCCTGTTCGTCGGATATCGCGGCGGGAAGACGCGGTTGCGGCGGTTGGCGTCCCACACGCCCCAGTCGTTGCAGAACATCACCAGCGGCCCCTTGAACCCGTACGGCCCGCCCTTGTCCTCCTGGACTTCTCCGAGCACGGCCACCGCGGAGTGCATCGGCGAGAAGTGGTCGCCACGGGTCTGTTTCACCTCGAGCAGCAGCCGGAAATCACGGTGCTTTCCCTTGGGGAAGGGATACGTGCTGGCCGGCACGTCGCCCGCGTCCACGCCGAGGATGGGGCCGTCCGCGACCGTCCAGAGCCTGCCGCCGGACCCTTCCCATCCGCTGAGATCGCGGCCGTCGAAGAGCGCCACCAGCTTCTCACCCGGCGGCGACAGGACTTCCGGTGCCCGATCAGCGAGAGCGACGGAAGGCAAGATAGCGCCCAAGCAGAGCAGCCCGGCGACGAGGCCTGGATGGGACGGGGAACGCACGCCTCCACCATGCCGGGCCGGCGCGGGCCTGACCAGCGCGAGTCTTGTCTCCGAGAGGTAGAGATGCGGACAGATGTGACCGACCTCGAGCGCGGACCGAGCCTGCTGAAATCGCCGCGACCCTTCCTCGGCTTGCGGTCCGGACCGGATCTGGACTTGGGGGTTGCCTCGGCACCTTGCCGGACCAGAAAGTATAGATGCGTTCCTGCCTGCCGAGATCATCCCCCCAGCACGGTCCGAGATGGAGGCTCGTCGAACGAATCGGATCCACGGCGTCGGCCTCCCGTTCCACGTTGGAACTTGGCCGGTGCGGCTCGCGCTGCGGCTCGCGCTGCGGCTCGTCTTGCTGGTCGGACAGCGGGTGGACGCGGCGTCCCCGGGCGAGGTGGTGGCTTGGGGTGCGTCTTCCGATGGGCAGACGAGCGTCCCTCGTGACGCAAGATCCGGTGTCGTCACGGTCGCCGCCGGATTTTCCCACCCGGTCACCTTGAGGTCGGAGGGATCTTCGCGCCGCCGTTCGATCTCATATGGACACGTCCCGCTGTTGGACCGCACACGATTGCTGCCCGCGCGATCGATGGCGCCGGCGCCTCGACCGTCTCGGTGCCGGTGCGGATCACCGTCCTACCGGCCCCGGATCTGCCGCCGGTGGTGGCGCTGGTCGCACCGGCCTGGACGGCCGTCCAAGAATTCCTTTTCACGCCGCCTTCATCCCGGATCCCCGCGCCGTTGTCGATGGAACCCGGGCCGGTCTTCTACCGGGTCCGCGAACGGTAGGCGCCTGCCCCCGAGCGGGAGATGCGCAGGCTGGATCGATCCTGCCGGAAGATGCGGACGCCACGGAGACCCCGCCGTCCAGGACCGAGAAGGAACTCCCTCACGGCCGGTTGCACGACCGGCGCAACCGGCCTTCGCCTCAGGCCATGGACGCTTCGTGTCCTTCGTTCCCTTCTATGAAGATCGGATAGGCGCCGCTACTGCACCCCGCCCATCCATCGGCGCACGGGTCTCACCAACGACAGCAGGAACACGCCCGCGATCCCGGCGGCACCTGCGACCTGGAAGAACTTGAGCGCCATCGCGCCCGTGTTGTCACCGCTCACCTCTCCGGCGAAGAGCCCGGCCAGCAGGTTGCCCAGCGACGTCGCCAGGAACCAGATGCCCATCATCTGCCCGACGAGCCGTTTCGGCGCGAGCTTCGTCACCGAGCTCAAGCCGACCGGGCTCACGCACAGCTCGCCAAAGACGTGCAGCAGGTACGTCATCACCAGCCAGCTCGGCCAGACCGGTCCGTGTGCCAAGGCTTGCCGCGCCCCGACCGCCAGCACCAGGAATCCGGCCGCCAACAAAAGCAGTCCGAGCGACATCTTCACCGCCAGCGACGGGTTCCGCCCGCGCCGACCGAGCGCCACCCAGATCCAAGCCGCGACCGGCGCGAAGGCGATGACGAACACCGCCGGCAACGATTGGAACGATCCCGCCGGGATCTCCCCGCCCAGCGACGGGAACATCCGTTGCGTGTGACGGTCCGCGAACAACGCCAACGACGACCCCGCCTGCTCGTAGCCCGCCCAGAACATCGCTGAAGAAACGAACAGGATCGCCACCACGCCCATGCGGCGCTTCTCCACGGCGTCCAATCCCGCGAAACCGAACGCCCAGGTGAAGTACGCCGCCGCCAATCCCACGATCACCACCGTGGTCCGCTTCGAGAGCCACACCGGATCCACTGGCACCACCCCGGCGAACATCAGCGCCAAGAGCACCGCGCCGATGCCGACCGCCGCGCCGAGCAGCCGCCAGTCGCGCCGCGTGGACGTCCCCGGCACCGGCGGCGCACCGGCATCGCCGAGATGGCGGCGGGTGAGATGGAACTGCACCAGGCCCGCGACCATGCCGATGCCCGCGGCCGCGAAGCCGTAGTGCCACCGCAGCTTCTCGCCGAGCGCCGAGCACACGATCGGCCCGATGGCGGCGCCGAGGTTGATGCCCATGTAGAAGATGGTGAACCCCGCGTCGCGCCTTCCGCCGCCCTCCGGATAGAGCGCGCCGACGAGCGCGCTGACGTTCGGCTTGAGCAGCCCGGTGCCGAGCACGACCAGCACGAGGCCGGCGAAGAACGGGATCTTTCCCGGCGCCGCCAGCGTGAAATGCCCGACGGCGATGAGCACGCCGCCGGTCCACACGGCCCGTTGCGCGCCGATCAAGCGGTCGGCGATCCAGCCTCCCGGCAGCGCGGCGAGATACACGCCGGCGGTGTAGAGGCCGTAGATCGCGGTGGCCGTCGCATCCGTGAGCCCGAGGCCGCCGTGCTGCACCTGGTCCACCATGAACAGCACGAGCAACGCGCGCATGCCATAGTAGCTCAGCCGCTCCCACATCTCGGTGAAGAACAGCGTCTGGAGACCTCTAGGATGGGCCATGGCTTGGGAAGGAACGGTGATCGACGACAGGAAGATCTGGTCCAAGGGTCGCGGACGGCGTGGAAGCGGCGACGGACACGGCTGACACCCCTGCCATATCCTTAGTGGGTAGAGTTAGTTTCGGAATGAATCAATTCTACTCGTTGATTGATAGGTTTGGTGGGCCCAACAGGACTCGAACCTGTAACCAAGGGATTATGAGTCCCCTGCTCTAACCATTGAGCTATGGGCCCGAACCTTCCGCCATGGCCGGGTTGCGCCGGGATCTCCTCGGTCTCCGGCACTTGGCACCACAACCCGATCCCGACCGCATGCCACGAGCACGACGACCATGGACAACCGCGTCCAAAGACGCCTTCTGCCTGAGGTCGGTCACACCCGTCATCGGGCGTGTACTTGGCCCACACCACGGCAGGTGGCAAGCTCATTCCCGGCGGATGTCGGCAACGGAACAAAACCGGACAGAGGATCCGAGGGTGAAACGCCCGACGATTTGAGGCCAAACGTCCACAGGTGGGAGTTCGAGCACCCAGAAACGCAGTCGTGGATGGAGCACGAGGTCGGCGGTCTTGCGGAGGGTGGGGGTGATCTCATGGTTGCGGCCGTCGAAGTCGATGGAGTGCTCATTTGTCATCCCAAAGAACGATCGGTTCCTTCGCGCGCAATGGGTCGAAACCACCGGCCGGGATGATAGACGGGATAGCTCGCATGGATCGGCCGGACGGGAATGCGATAGTAGAATTCAGCCGGGACCTGCTTGGGTGAAGCGGAGGAGTTCGCCGGTGGAATCTCGGGCTCGGCCATCGCCGCGTCGTCCCAGGTCTTCGGGATGACCGGCCTGAAAGCGGGTGCACCCGGCTCAGCGGCGCCGACAAAGTGGGTGACACCGCCGAGCAGGGTGATGAAAAGCGCTGTGGTGGTGCGGGTCTTTTTCAGGGCCCAAATGTCGAAGATTGCTTCGGACCATCGACTCCAGACGTCGCTCAAGACGAATTTTGCGGCAGGAGGATGCGGATTCCTCAGCCCCTCCAGAAATCCGCCTCGGCACCTCGGCGGCTACGAGCACCTGCGTCAATTGGGTGCTCGAGGGTGCGGTTCCTTCTCCCGGATCGTCTTGCGGATCGCGTCGATGCCCGAGGCCGTCAGTTCTTTCGCATCGAACCGTGTGCTGCCGGCCAGCAGCTCGTAGCGCAGCACGCTCATGGCCTTCCTTTCGGATCATCGGCCTATACGCCGGTCCGAGATGGAGGAGAACAATGGCGTGCCACCATCGGACGACGTGCGTCTGTGGACAGGGTGTCGGCCTGTCACCGACGGCAGGCCGCTTTGACCAGCAGGTAATGATACGAATTCTGGGACGCGATGGGGACGGACGTGGCCTCCCATAGAGCGATGCCGAGTTCGTCCCATGCGAAACGTTCCGACGCCGGGAGGACGCTGCTTTGGATCGGGGCCGCCTGGGAGGTTCCGCTCGCAGGATCGCTCAGCGTGGTCTGGACGCGGCCGGTCGCGCCATCGATGTCGAAGGCCAGTCGATAGGTCCGGCCCGTCTTCATACCGCCCGGGATGGAGAGCGGGACGATCATAGGTTCTCCGTTCTCCGCCAGAACGACACGCACCTGTCCAGGCCCCGCGATCTGGAGGCTGAGCGAAACGCTTTCGATGGGCTGCCCGCTGGAGAAGAGTCCCAACACGAAAGGAGGGTCCAGAGGGTCGCCGAAGGCATCCACCTGGAAATCCAACTCGGCACGGATGCTTTGGTTCCGGCCCACCGGCTGGACGGGATGAACGAAACGGCGGCGTTGGCCGGCCGCCCCGGGTTGCGATTGCCCGCGGACCCGCACCCCGTGCGCGGCCGGGTCCCAGACGTACGGCACCGAGTCGGCGCTCATCAGCGGGACGGCGTGGGAGGGCTCCTTCTTCCGCCCGATGGCGAGCATGTCGAAGTCGAAGTGCCAGCCGCGCGCCATCGGATCCGTCTTAAAATCCTCCTCCAGCGTGGCGACTTCTTCGCGCCCCGTGTTGAACGTCCTGTTGCGGAGCGAGGCGAGAAAGGGATTGAGTCGGTCACTCGACGCTTGTCCGTAGCGCGTGTGTTCGGACCATACCCAGACATATTCGTCGCTGTAGGCCAGTGCCAGCGGCAGGTTCGACCAGAAGGAATCCTTGGTTCCGCTGGGCCAGCCACTCCAGAGGTTCCATGGATCATCTTCGATCCAAGCGGCCATGCCGACTTTGACGAACGCGTCATACTTGGCCGGGTTGGAACTGAGCGAACGCCAGCTCCGCATCGAGGCGCGGGCGGCTTCGAACCTCCCGCGGTCTCCAGGGAACCCGTCCTTCGTGTGCGTCGTCCCTGGTCCCTGGCCATGATAGAACGTGTTCTCGTAGCCATGGATCAGTTGGCCCGGGGCCTGGATGGCGTCGAGGACGCCATCCAAGAAACCGGTGGTTCCCTTGAGCGGTCCGTATCCATCGGCATCGGGGGACCAGGCGAAGGTGATCATGATCTTCACCGCGGGTAGCTCCGCCTGCACCGCTTTGATCCACTGCGCTCCACGCCGCCTCAAGACGGCCGGGGTGTCCTTGCCGAGAGGGAACTTGAGACCGACCGGCCGGTTGGTGTCGAACTCGGGCACGCCCGACCCCGTGCGCCAGCGATAATTTCCGTATTGCTCGGTATCGAGCCAGAACCCTTGGAGTCCAGCCTCGCGACAGAGGCGGGCGGCCATCGCAGCGTTGTGTTCCACGATGGCCCAGTCCCGGTCGTCGGATAGATCGGGCGTGAACCGGCCGCGAGCCCCATCGATCAAAGTGAAGTTGAGAAAATTGTCGGTGACCCCGCCCCATCGCACGGAGTTCAGATCGGCAACCGCTGGGGCGAGGGCTTCGTAAGGTAGTTTGACGGTGTTCCAAAGCAGCTCGTGCAAGAAGTAGTCGCGGCGTGGGAGCTCCGATCGCTCAGCCCACCCGGCGTCGACGACCACAGGCACCACCATGCCGTCGAAGGGATAAGTCTCCAGAAAGGCGGGGTGCTTGGCCAGATAACGGGAAGTCACCGCCGCGTCACCGCCTGTGGTCGCGTATTGGCCACCGCCGACGATCTTCTTGCCTCTGAATTCCCGAGCGCTGGCCCAAGGATCCCGGAACTTCTCCGGGCTGGCTTCAACGCGGATCCACGCGAGAGCGATCGTGCCCGCTTCATGACTCGGATCGAGCCGAAGCCTGGCTCCCTGTTGCAACGAGGGGAGCGGGATGCGGTAGTCGTGCCACTGTCCATCGTTCTGGACGACGAACGCGCGACTCATCAGCTCCGAGAAGTTCGTTCCGTGGTAAAGCTGTCCCAGCCCATCACCGGTCGACCGCATCCGGATCGTCACGACCCCGAATTGTCCGTTCGGCCAATCCATCGGCGGGCTGACCAGGGTCGGGTCCGGCGCCTCGACCTCCATCACCCAGCCCTCGGTCGTGGTCCGCGTGTCGGTGACCATCCGATTGGCGGTCCAACCTTGCGGCGCTTGGGTAAAATCCCAGAAGGCCACCTGGGAAGCGCAGAAGGCTTGGAAGGACGAAAGTGTGACGAGTCCGATGGCAAAGACGATCTTCATGAGGGAGAAGCAAAAATCTTATGTCCTCTGGGTGCCATGTCCATAGAACTAACCGTTCAAGGGTGGAGCGCTGCCCGATGCCTGAGCCGGTGAGCCTTGTCAGTGCCTTCGACGACTTCCCGAATCCGCGCCGCACGCAGGGTCTGGACCACGGGTTCACGGATCTCTTGGAGATTGCGGTGGGCACGCTGCGGGTGGGCGAGGAGCGAGTCTACGGCATGGAGGACTTCGGACGCGCGCGGGAAGATTGGCTGCGCACGTTCCTGCCCTTGCCCAGCGGCATCGCCAGCCACGACACCTTCAACCGGCTGTGCCACGCGCTGGACCCGGCGGCCTTCGCCGGCGGGTAGAGCCCCCGCCACCGGGTCAGCGTCTGGGCCACGGTCAACGGGGTCAGGTTGGGCCGGTCGCTGGTCGCCGAGAAGAGCAACGAGATCAAGGCTCATCTCGACGACGACGACGCCCGGCGGGACCCGGGACTGGCCGCCCTCACCACCGTGGACAAGGGCCAAGGGCGGTTGGAGACCCGCCGCTACTGGCAGATCGAGGCGTTCCACAAGCTCCTCAAATCGGTCTACAAGGCGGAGGAATCCAAGCCGCGCAGCTCCGAGAAACTAGCGAACCGGATCGCCATCTTCTGTATCAGCGGGTGGAAGATCTTCTGGTTGACGATGCTTCACCGTGCCGCCCCATGCTTGGAGCCCTCCAGCGCCCTGGAACCACGGAAACGTACCTGCTGAGCAAATGGGTCAAGTCGCAGCCGATAAGATTGCAGGCAAAGCCCACCCTCTCAGATTACATCATCCAAATCACCAGACATGGCGGTTATCTCCACCGCGCCTCGGATCCGCCGTTGAGAAATAGGGTTATGTCGGGGGGGCTTTCGAAACTCTATGACATCCATCTGGGCGTCCTGTCAGAGTGAAACACTGTGAGAAATTGAAAGGCCCAGCGTGACGCTTACAGTCGTCCAGTTCGCACCACCGGAGAATCGCCCAGTGCAGATACATATCGCACGGACGAATCGCTCACCACACTAGACATATATCATCGAATCAAAAATTTGGCCGCGTGTTGTCAAAGTGCGTCTCTCGAATCTTCTCGGTGAATGCAGCATCGGTTATCCCGTAATTCAACGCAAAATGATTACTGCAGGCAAAGAAATAGAAATCGCTCAAAGGAGTCCATCGCTTAGAGATTTTTTCAATCACAAGTTCCACCCGCTTAAGGTCGGATTCACTGGTAGCGCTCGCTTTCATCGACCTCAACATCCCTTTGTCATCCTCGGCATCTGTCCTTTGCCAATCATGTACCTGCGTGAACAACACCGAGAACAAGCACGCATCGTTCAAAGCATGTGTCTTCATCCAACCAGATCCAGCGTGCACGTCCAATAGTTCGATCAGATTTGTGACCGCCGGGTTGGGGAAACTCATCAACTCTTTCGAGCGTGAAATCGCTTCGGCCTCCCAAGTGGGTCTTATGTCATCCCGCGCCATGGTCGACGCCTGACCATCGGAATGAATGATGGACCCATCTCCTAGCACGGAACGGGTGCCGGATGCCATTTCCGGGATGGTACGGCTCCCGAACGGTCCAATCATGAAAATGATGAGCAACACGCCCAATAAGAGAGCAATCAGAACAGTGGATTGTTTCATAACCGATTGAAGTTCTAATGACTCTTATCCAACTCACTCTTGACCAAGGCAAAGATATCCGACTCGGTCAAGGAGGCCGAACCATGACGCCGGACGATACGCCGCACACTATTAGTCAAGAGAAGCCGCCGTAGTCCACCCGCGTGGATCCTCGGATTGTTCGGGAGGCCGGATTCCATCTTCTGCAATTGCGTTTGCTGCTCGATCAGGTTTTGTATGAGAATCGAGACTTGTTTCTCAGCCAGAATCCGGGATGCCATGCGGTCAGGCTCGATTTGTCGAGGTCCTGCATTCTCGACCTCAGGCCCGCCACCGGCAGGCGCAAGGTGCGACGGGTTGTCCTCTGACACATGCGTGCCACCAGGCGCTGAGATGATTTTTCTGGACAGAATCGCGAAGCATATAATAAAAACAATAACAGCGATTACTGGTAACTTGTTTTTCATAATAGCTGCAAGATTGCTACGGCTTTGTGAAATATGACGAAGTGTATTTCCGGTTCACCAGATTCCCTTCCAACCCCGGTATCGTTCCATGTTTAGGAACGGTGTCCACATCGGGAAGCTATGACGATGCATAGAGGGTCCTGAGAAGTGGCAGGGCGGCGTGTTCCGTGAGTTTGTCGCGGAGGGAGCGGCGGAGCCAGCGGATGAACTTGAGGCTGTGCTGGGAGGCCCTCTTGG
>CAIWVP010000017.1 GCA_903916195.1 uncultured Verrucomicrobiota bacterium
CCACCGATGCTTCCTATGATCGAGAGGTACGCCACCTTGTTGGTCAACGCCTTCTCATCCAACAGCAGCTTCAAGAACTGTCCTTCTTGGTCTTGGGATATCCCGGCGACGTCCGACAACTCTGGGATAAGCCATTTTCTCGACGCGATCCGAGCTGCGATGCGCTCCACCTCTCCCTGCTTCCGCGCCGCTTCAGCCTTCGCATTGTCGCCTGCTGCGGGTCCAGGCTCGTCCCGGTTCGTCCAAGCCGGTCCGCTGCTTTCAATCAGAGATGACGTTGCTTCTGCCCCGCTTTTTGGATGCTCTGGTCGCAACCGCGCCAGCAGTACCACTCCGATGACAACAATCAACGTGGCCGTCAGAAGAATCAACGGACGGCTACCGATAGTCGATTTCATAGACCAATATGGGTTCGCTCACTTTTGTTGATCTCCTTCCCGGCGCCAAACGGGCCCCGCCGGAAGGGCTCTGCCACTTTACACCTACCAGCCCCCCTCCATCCCATCCATCGTCCTTGGTTTCTGGGCCATCAACTCCGGCCTGTGCAGCGCTCATGGCGTCCCGCGGCGGAACGGCAGCTCGGTGCGCAGCATGGGCTCGATCTGCGAGGCCGGCTTGCCGCTGGCGGACATCGCTCCGGCGGCGACGCCCGAGACCCAGGCCGTCGCGCTGGAGGTCCCCTGGGCCACCCATGTCTGCCCGCCGTACTGGAAATACATGGTTCCCGGACCGGCCAGCTGGGCCTGGGGTCCGGTGTTCGCGTAGGGCGCCGGCTGGCCGCTGCGGTCCACCGCGGTGACACCGAGCGCGCCGGGGCTCGCGGCCGGGAAGGTCAGGGCCGTGCCGCCCATGTTGCCGGTGGCGGCCGGGATGATCGCGCCCTGGTTGTGCAGCGAGGCGATGATGTCGTCGAGCATCGGGCTCGGATCGGTGCCGCCGAGGCTCAGGTTGAAGACCGTCGCACCCTGCGCCGCCGCGGCATAGAGGCCGCGGGCGACGTTCCAGGTGGTGGTCGTCGGCTCTTGGCCGGCCGGTGCCGGGTCGTAGACATCCACGGCGACGACGCGGACGCGGGAGCCGGCGACCGGATCGTCGGCGACCGAGACGCCTTGGAGGATGTTCTGGACCATGACCGTCCCGTGCGTCGGGCCGGCATCGGCCGCGCCCGACGGATCCACGACCGAACTGCGGGAGAGGATGAACTGCTCGTACGCCGCCGGGAGCGGTTGGACCTGGGTGTCGATGAGCGCGACGATGACGCGGTCCTTGCTGCCGACCACCCGTGGCCTGAGCCCGGGCTCGGTGGTCGTCTTCGCGATCGGTTCGCCGCGGTCGGGCGCCGGCAGACGGATGTTGTTCTCCACGGCAGCCACGTCGTCGCGGGCCTTCAGCAGCTCTCTCGCAGCCGAGGCCGCCTCCGGTGTCTCGAAGCGCAGGCGGTACGCGTTCAGCTCCTCGAGACGGCCCACCAGCTTGGCGCCGAGCTTCTTCGCGAGTTCTTCCGGGGTGATCTTGGCGCCGGGCTTGAGGCGGACGATGAGTTCGTTGGGGATGGGACCGGGCTCGAGCGTGTACTCGTCGTCCGACGGCGCGACCGTCTCGGTGGCGGCATCGGCGGACGACCGGTAGATCAAGAGCCGCGCCGGTCCCTTGGCCTGCGGGGCGAGCACGAAGCTCAGCGGCCCGAGCAACCGCCCCAAGGCCTCGCGCGCCGGCAGGTTGGTGAAGGTGGCCGAGACCACGCGGTCCGTGCCCGGTTCCATCAGGATCTTCCATCCCGTCGCCCGGGCGACCCGACCGAGGACCCTGGGCAACGGCACTCCTTGGATGGCGGCGTCCACCCGGTTCGAACCGGCATGCCAGCGCAACGGGACCGGTGCCGCCGCGCTCGCGGACAGCAGACCGCAGCACACAAGCATCAGCAGGAAGAAGTGGGATCGACGCGACATGTTGGACGGCGGCGCCAAGCTAGCAGACCGGACGACCAAGGCGAACACCGCCCCGCCCCGGCAGTTGCGGACCCGGCCAAATTTCTTGGATCCCCAACTTGCCACGAAGCGACGTCTACGTACTTTCGTCGCAGGTTCAGCAAAAAGATTCCAACCATGGACACCTCTCTCCCCCGGCGCACGTTCCTCAAAGGTCTCGGCACGCTCATGGCGCTGCCGTTGTTGGAGTCGGTCGCGGTGGGGCCGCTGATCGCGGCGGCCGGAAGCACGGCGGCCGCGGCCGCGGGCGCCGCGCCGCGTCGCATGGCGTTCATCTACGTGCCCAACGGCGCGAACATGCCGGATTGGACCCCGAAGCAGGTCGGCGCGGACTTCGAGCTCCCGTTCATCTTGGAGCCGTTGAAGGAGCACCGCTCTGATTTCAGCGTCCTGAGCGGCCTCACGCAGGACGCCGGACGCGCGGGCAAGGACGGCGCCGGCGACCACGCCCGGGCATCGGCCACCTGGCTCACCTCGACACGCATCCGCAAGACCAACGGCGTGGACATCCACGCGGGCGTCTCGGCGGACCAGTTCACCGCCCAGCACGTCGGAAAGGGGACCCGTTTCTCCTCGCTCGAACTCGGCTGCGACCGCGGCCAGACCTCGGGCAACTGCGATTCCGGCTACAGCTGCGCGTATTCCTACAACATCGCTTGGCGCACGCCGTCCGCGCCGCTGCCGCCCGAGGTGGATCCGGCGCTGGCCTTCGAGCGGTTGTTCGGCGGCACGGACCTCAAGGAGACCGAGGAGCAGCGGGCCCGCCGCGTGCGCTACCAGAAGAGCGTCCTCGACTACGTGATGGAGGACGCCAAGACGCTCAACGCGAAGCTCGGCCGCACCGACCAACGCAAGCTCGACGAATACCTCACCGGCGTCCGCGACCTGGAGCGCCGCATCGAATCCGCGAAGAAGATCGAGCTGCAGCTCCCCGGCGCCCAGCGCCCGACCGGCATCCCGCGCGATGCCGACGGCAAGGTCGATTTCCAGGCCCATTCCCGCCTGATGCTCGACATCATGGTCCTCGCCTTCCGGACCGATTCGACCCGCGTGGCCACCTTCGTCATGAAACACGACGGCAGCGACGAGAAGTATATGCAGATCGGTGTCCGCGACGGGCACCACGAGCTTTCCCATCACCAGAACGACGAGGAGAAGCGGAAGAAGATCGCCCAGATCAACCGCTTCCACATGGAGCAGTTCTCCTACTTCCTGGGCAAGTTGAAGTCCGTCCAAGAAGGCGAAGGCACGCTCTTGGACAACTCGATGATCGTCTACGGGAGCGGCCTCGCCGACGGCAACCAGCATGCCCACAGCGACCTGCCGATTCTGCTCGCCGGCCGCGGCGGTGGATCGATCGCGTCCGGACGCCACATCCGCTACGCCAAGGAGACGCCCATGGCGAACCTGTTCCTCTCGATGATGGACCGCATGGGCATGTCCTCCGAACGCTTCGGCGACAGCACCGGCCGCCTCGGCCAGCTCACGACCTGAGCCGGACCGGCAGGCCCTAGATTTGGACAGCGTCGACGGGCCGGAGATTTCTCCGGCCCGTCTCGTTTTCCGAGGGCGTCCGCCTACGGACCGTCGGCCGTCACCACTTCAGCGCCTGGATCCGCCGCGCGACCTCCTCGGCGTTGGCGCGGGAATTGAACGCGCTCACGCGGAACCAACCTTCGCCCTTCGAACCGAAACCGCTTCCCGGCGTGATGACCACGTTGGCCTCGCCGAGGATCTTGTCGAAGGCCTGCCAACTGGTGTGGCCTGCCGGGGTGCCGACCCAGATGTACGGCGCATTCACGCCGCCGAAGACGTTGAGGCCGGCGGCCTTCGCCCCGGCGACCAGCACCTTGGCGTTGCCCATGTAGTGCTCGATGAGCCCGCGGACCTGTTGCTTGCCCTCGGGCGAATACAGCGCTTCGGCCGCGCGCTGCACGATGTAGGAGACGCCGTTGAACTTCGTGCTCATGCGGCGGTTCCAGAGCGGATGGAGCGGCTTGGATTCGCCGCCCGCGGTGGTCGCGTGCAGGGTCTTCGGCACCACCGTGAAGGCGCAGCGCGTGCCGGTGAAACCGCCGTTCTTGGAGAAGCTGCGGAACTCGATGGCGCACTCGCGCGCGCCCGGGATCTCGTAGATCGAGTGAGGGATCCCTGGCTCCGAGATGTAGGCCTCGTAGGCCGCGTCGAACAGGATCACGGCCTTGTGCACCAGCGCGTACTCCACCCACGCCTCGAGCTGCGCGCGCGTCGCCGCGGCGCCGGTCGGGTTGTTCGGCGAGCACAGATAGATGACGTCCGCGTGCTCCTTCGGCGGCTCGGGGATGAAGCCGTTCTGCGCGGTGCACGGCAGGTACACGAGACCGGCGTAGGCGCCGTTCGCGTCGGCGTCGCCGGTGTGGCCGACCATGACGTTGGTGTCCACGTACACCGGATAGACCGGGTCGCTGATGGCGACGATGTTGCGGTCGCCGAGGATGTCGAGGATGGCCCCGCAGTCGCACTTCGAGCCGTCGCTCACGAAGATCTCGTCGTCCGCGACGTCCAACCCGTGGGCGCGGTAGTCGTTCTGCGCGATGGCGGCGCGGAGGAAATCATGGCCCTGCTCGGGGCCGTAGCCGCGGAAAGTCGAGCGCTCGCCCATCTCGTCCACGGCCTTGTGCAGCGCGGCGATGACGGCCGTAGGCAGCGGTTCGGTGACATCGCCGATGCCGCAGCGGATGAGCCGCTTGGCGGCATCGGGGTTGGCATCGGTGAACGCCTTCACCCGGCGCCCGATCTCGGGGAAGAGGTAACCGGCCTTGAGCTTGAGATAGTTTTCGTTGAGGAACGCCATAGAAAGAAGCGCCGACGTTACGGAACGGTCGCGGCCGAGGCAAGCGACCGTCGGACGTGCCGGTGCGATCGGAAGTGGCGGACACGTCGGCGGATGTGGCGCGGAATTGTGATCTGTGTGGCCGAGTTGCACTCGGCGTGGGAGGCATCGCACACCGCGCTCGAAGCCGTGGCATGTCGTGTCCGGGATCGCGCGTCCACGCGGCCCGGCATGGTGTGCGGTCCAGACGCCTGGAGGTGGAACTCCCAACGGGGCGGGACCCGGATGCGCCCGTGGCCGCGGCTCGCTTCGGCGTGCTGCCGATGCCGTCGACGCGGGGAGAAGTCACGGACGGGCG
>CAIWVP010000018.1 GCA_903916195.1 uncultured Verrucomicrobiota bacterium
CGGGGAGCAAATATGAATATCATTTCGTTGCGTTCGGAGCATTTGGCAACTCTTCGGAATTATTTTCTGACCGGTTTTAGTTTAGTCACAAGCAGCGTCCTGTCACATCCTTTGCGTTCCGCACAATCGCACAATAAATGAAGCATTCGTTTTTTCTTCGCTGTTGCCTGTTTCCCTGTTCTGCCGCAGTTTCAGCCCATCAGAAAGCTTGTGACCGACTTGTGACCAAAACTGCTTATTCGTCAGTCCTAAAATTCTGTAACCGACTTAAACGCAGGTACATGGAATCAATCACCGGGCAAAACCATGTCTGAGCCGAAGGAAGACTCTCCGCTCGACCGTCTCTGGAAGGAATACGCCCGCTCGTTCCGCGAGTTCGACGACCTGACCTTGGCACGTTGGTGCGCGCAGACGCTCGGCCAGCTCAGCGGCCGCGCGTGGCGGATCTCGCATCCGCTCGTCGGCGCCTACCGGCTCGCGGCCCAGCTCGCCCACGACCGTCAGGTCTGGCTGAAGCGGCTCGTCAACATCCCTGCGGGCTACCAGGAGGCCTCGTGCTGCCGCGCGCCGGTGTTGCCGCTCTTCACCCGCGATATCGGTGAGAGCGGGCTGATCTGCCAGCATTGCGGGGAGTCCTGCATCCCGTTCGACGACCTGCCGGAAGACCTGCAGACCAAGTTCCGCAGATGGGCCGAGGCCTATCAGCCCGTCCATGCCGTCGCGCACTGGGACGAGAAGCGCCGCAAGAAGGTAAAGGACTACGACGACGCCTACGAGAAGGCGGCGCAGGACGCCGAGAAACTCCTCGCCGACGCCGCCCACGACCTCGTGCCCCTGTTGCTGGAGCACCATCCCGCCGCGGTGTGGGAAGACCAGGACGAATGCCTGGAGGTGCGCCCCGAAGACATCGTGCTGTGAAGACTCTCGTGAAGGTGCTCGCGGGTCTGCTCGGGCTCGCTCTCGTCCTGGTCGTCGTGTTCGTCCTGTGCTTCGACTGGATCGCCAAGCAGGTGATGCAGAAGGCGCTGGGCGGGATGACCGGTTCGGAAGTCCGGATCAGCAACGTGGAATACGGGATGTACCGGGGGACCTTGCGGATCTCGGGCCTCGTGGTCGGGAACCCGCCCGGCTTCGGCGGCACGCCGTTGCTCGACCTGCCGGAGCTCTACTTGGAATCCGATCCGTCTTCCGCGACGACCAATGGGGTCCACTTCAAGAAGGCCCGCATCAACTTGGCCGAGGTCTCCATCGTGGTCGATGTCCAAGGCCGCACGAACATCCATTCGCTCGGTTGGACCCTGGAAGGACTCCAGAAGCGAGAGAAGGAGATGGGCTCCGGAACCACGGCCCGATTCGGTGGCATCGATGAGCTCACCGTCTCGCTGGGGAAGATCACGTCCATCGACCTTCGTCCGCCGGCCCGGACGAACACGATCGTGCTCGGGCTCCGCGACGAGAAGCTCCGCGACGTCCGTACCGTGGCCGACCTCACGCCGCTCCTCTTCAAAATGGTGCTCGGTGGCGCCTTCAACGGCTTCGCCCCGGGCCATTGACGGACGGCAAGAGCATCCGGCACGCGACGGATGAGATGGATCCGCGTTGCTGCGACCGGCCGATCGCCTAGGTTTCCGCCGTGCGTATCCCCCTCGATCTGGTCGCCGGCGCGGACTTCCCGACGCTGCTGCGGCCCCCCTTGGACCGCGAGCCCCCTCCGGACGGACAGGATACGCCATGAGTCCCGACCAGTTCCGGCGCGACCATCCCGGTCTGTTCTACCTCGATGCCGCGGATCTTGGCGGGCTTGAGGCGCATCTCGTCCGACTGGGAGTGTTCCGCCAAGGGGAACGTCTCGTCGCCGCGGCCAAGGCCGGCGAGGGCAACATGAACTGCACCGTCCGGGCGACAACCGACCGGCGCAGCGTGGTCGTGAAGCAGTCGCGGCCGTGGGTGGAAAAGTACCCGCAGTTCGCCGCCCCTTGGGACCGAGCTTGCCGCGAGATGGAGTTCTACGGGCTTGTCCGGTCCGTGCCCGGCGTCGCCTCCAGGATGCCCCGGTTGTTGGCCGGCGATCCGGGCGCCCGGGTGCTGGTCCTGGAAGACCTGGGCACGGCCGGCGACCACACGGACATCTATCGCGGCGGGACCATCGGCGCCGCCGACCTCCAGGTCTTGGCGGACTATCTGTCCTGCTTGCACGCCGCGTTCGCCATGACGGAGCCGGGATCGTCGCTCCCCAACCGCGAGATGAGGGACATCAACCACGCCCATATCTTCCGCATCCCGCTCGACGCGGAGAACGGCCTGGATCTCGACGCGGTGGAACCGGGCCTCCATGCCGCCGCGGCCCGGTTGAAGGGGGATCCGGCCTTCGTCGCGGAAGTTGCGCGCCTCGGTCGCGATGTCTATCTGGCCGACGGTCCATGCCTGCTGCATGGCGATTTCTTTCCGGGCAGCCTTGTGCGCACGCCCGGAGGTCCGCGGGTGATCGACCCTGAGTTCTGCTTCTTCGGCCGGCCCGAGATCGATGTCGCCGTTTTCCTCGCCCACCTCCTGATGGCCGGGCCGGCCGCGGCGGATCCGGCGGATTTCTTCGGCCGATATCGGTTGCCCGTCGCTTCCGAACGGCGCCTCACTCTCCAGTTGGCAGGCGTGGAGATCATGCGCCGCGTCATCGGGTATGCCCAGTTGCCGCTCCCGACCGGCCCGGGCCTCCGGGCGCGGCTGATCGACCTGGCCCGCGGATTGGTGCTCCATCCGGAGGTCCACCTCGACCTGATCGCATGAAAACCTTCTCCCGCCGAGCTTTCCTCCAAGCCGCGACCGCCGCCAGCGTGGTCGCGCCGACCGTCCTCGCCGGGACACCCCCGGCTCCGACGGGTTTGCCCGCGCGCGTGCGTGGGCTGATGTACGGGACGATCCTGGGCGATGCCTTGGGCGGCCCGATCGAATTCCAGCCGCCCGAGAAGGTCCATCAGCTCCCGGATGCGCCGAAGCTCTGGCGCGACGGCGAGTTGCTCGACGCTCCGGCGCGTGCGCCGACCGCGGCACGGCTCCGGCTCCGGCGCTACCACGACCTCCGGCCGGTGCCGGAATCGTACGGCCAGTGGAACGTCGATTCGTTGCCCGGGACCATCACCGACGACACCCGGCACAAGCTCGTGCTCTTGCTGGGGCTCCGCCGCGCCGACCAGGACGACCGGTGGCCGTTCGATGTCCGGGCCTTGGCCCAGGCCCATCTCGATTGGCCGGGCACGTCCGCCGTCACCGCCCGACCGGAGTACATCCCGCTCGCGGCCGACTGGCTGGAAGAATGGCAGTTCGCCGCACGCTGGGTCTTGGGCGGACGCGACCTGAGGACGGCGCGGCCTCCGGAGCGGATGTGGAACGGCCTCGCGACCTGTTGCGGGCAGATGGCCCTGCCGCCCCTCGCGGCGTTGTTCGCGGGCCGTCCGGAACAAGCCTATCGCGCCGCGTACCATCTCGCGTTCTTCGACAACGGTTGGGGCCGGGACATGAACGCCGCCCTCGTCGGCGCTCTCGCCACCGCCCTGGTGACCCCGGTGGACCGGACGTCGCCGCGCGCTGCGTGGGAGGCCGTGACCGCTTCGATGCGGCGGACCGATCCCTTCGGCTACGGCAAGGTCCGCTGGACGCAACGGGCGGTGGACCGGTGGCTTGATTTCGCGCTCAAGTCGGCCGCCGATGCCCAAGGACATCCGGCCCGCCTGTTCGCCACGTTGGAGCGGGAGTTCATGACGGCGAGCAAGTGGGAAGCCCATGTGGTGTTCACCGTCATCTTCAGTTGCGTGGCGCTCGCCGAGCACGATCCGTTGGCAGCCCTGCAGTTGTGCATGGAATGGGGCCACGATTCGGATTCCTATGCGCAGTTGCTCGGGGCTTTCATCGGGGCGCTGCACGGCCCGGACCTTTTCCCCGTCGCTTGGCGGCAGGCCGCGGCCGACCGTCTTCTCGCCGACCACAAGGTCGATGTCGAAGCGGACTGCGGATTGCTGGTCCGATTGGGCCGTCTGGGTCGCACACGGCCGCTCGTCCGCGAAGATTGAGCGTCGTCCCGAGGAAGGATCCCGCTGCGGTCGGTGCACCGGAACCCGCCTCATGCCGGCTCTGGGTGGATCCTGACCGGACCCGGCCTCACGGTGCGGGCGGCTTGCGGGGCAAACCGCCCACCGCCCATCCAGAGATCAAACCGGCTTGGTATCAGATCACCCGATCCGTCAGCGGCTCGCCGCGGAGGAAGTGCGCGAGGTTCCGCACGAAATGCCGGACCGAGGCCTTCGACTCATCGGAATGCCCGCCCGCGACGTGCGGCGTGATGAAGCAGCCCGGCTCCGCCCAGAGCGGATGCCCGTCCGGCAGCGGCTCCGGCTCGGTGACATCGAGCCATGCCGCGCCGATCCGGCGCGAACGGAGCGCCTCCAGCAGCGCGTCCTGGTCCACCGTGGCACCGCGGCCGATGTTGTAGAACGCGGCCCCGGGCTTGAACGCCGCGAATCGCTCGCGGCCGAAGAACGACTGCGTCTCCACGCTTTCCGGCAAGAGGTCCACCACATGGTCCGCCGCGCTCAAGGCTGCCGCCAGACCGGCCTCCTCGACGACCGGAACGCCCTCGTCACCGCGCTCCCGACGTCGATAGGCCAGGATCCCGACGCCGAACGGACGCAGCAGCTCCGTCAATCGCCGACCGATGGCGCCGTATCCGACGATGAGCACGGTCTCGTCGCGCAGCGTCCCGCTCCCCGCCCGGAGTCCCCGCCAAGCGTCGGTGCCGTTCGCCGCGCGGGTCGCCAAGCTCAGCGGCAGCATCCGCGCGTGCGCCAGCATGAAGCTCAGCACGTGGACCGCGCAGGCCTCGTCGTAGACCGCCGAGCTGTTCGAGACCAGGAGGCCGCGCTCCTTGGCATGGGCACGGAATTCGTCCGTGTCGTAGCGGGTGATCCCGGCGGAACTGACATGGACCCACCGCAGGCGCGGCGCTTCCGCGATGGCCGCGGTCTCCGGTTGTCCGAAGGCGATGTCCACCGTGGCGAACTGCGGGTCGCGCTCGCCCTGGGCGAGGACCGACGCGGCCGGCTTGGCCGGCAAGACCAACTCATGCCCGAAGGTGCCGGCGCGCAGCAGGTCCATCGCATCGGCCGGCATGGCGCGGTCGACATAGATCCGGAGGTGTTCCATCCATGCGATGCTACTGGCGGACCCGATGGTCTGCCAAGCAGACTCAGCCAGGTCGGCGGGCGGTCTCCGCGCCTTCTCCAGAGGGCCTGTCCGCCGCTTCCCGGGCCCCCTCGTCCCGGGACCAGAAGATCAGGACCCGGATCCGGCCGCCCGATCACTTCGTCATCGGCCACCCGGCTGCGGCCAGAGCTTTGTGCCCGCCGACGAGGGAGAAGACCCTCGTGTACCCCATCTTCTGCGCCGCATCGCAGGTCAACGCGCTGCGGTAGCCGCCGCCGCAGTACATCACGATCTCCGTGCCGGCGTCCGGCACGCGCTTCTCGAGGTCGCGTTCGAGGATCCCCTTGCCGAGATGTTGCGATCCCGCGGCGTGGCCGGCCGCCCATTCGCTCTCCTCGCGCACGTCGAGGACCACCAGACCGGGATCGGCCGCGAGCCGCTCGCGAAGTTGTTCGATGGTCACCTCGCGGACACGGGTCAGGGCGTCGTCGACGAGCTTCAGGAAACCGGGGCTATGCTGCATGGCCGGAGCTTCCCCCGACCGGCGCGCACGGTTCAACGTTGAAGGTTGCGGCGGCGTCCCGGAACCTCCGGTCGACATGGACGTCATCCAACTCGACGCGCAGCCCGCGTTCATCACGAAGGACAGCTCGGAGATCCGCGAACTGCTGTCGCACCGCAACTCGGTCGTGCGCAACCAGAGCCTCGCCGAGGCACGTCTCCCCGCGGGCAAGTCGACCGACGAGCATTACCACGCGAAGTCGGAAGAGATCTACTACATCACCCACGGGACCGGCCGGATGCGCATCGAGGACGAGCTGCGCGAGGTCGGACCGGGCGACGCCATCGCCATCCCTCCCGGCAAGCGCCACAAGCTCTGGAACACCGGAACCGATACGCTCCGCTTGCTCTGCTGCTGCTCCCCGGCCTATGAGCACGGCGACACGATCATCACCGAGTGACGCCATGACCCCTTCTTCCATCCGACTGTTCATCAAACCGGGTTGCCCATGGTGCGACGAGGCCATCGAGTGGCTCGACGACCACGAGATCACCTACGAGAAACTCGACGTCGTCCGCGACGCGGCGGCCCGCCACGAGATGCTCGACCTCACCGGTCAATCCAAGGCCCCTTGCATCGACGTGGACGGACACATCCTCGCCGATTTCGGCGCGAACGAACTCGAGGCCTGGTGGGAGAGGATGGGGTTCGAGCCGAAGCTCTGAGCCGGGACGCTGATCCCTGCAGGTCGGCCTCGTCCGCGCGGACACCGGAACCGGTGCCCACCGGACGATGCCGGTCCCCTGCCGGTCCGGACCTCCGATGTCTTTTCCTCGGGCGGCGCTAGCGGACATGCCGCTGCCCTTCTCGCCCCAAGCGGCTTCATCGATGGGAATGAGGGACCTGCCGCCGACGGATGGCGTGGCGGAGGTCCCCCAGGAAAAGGAGCCCGAGGATAGGATCCTGCCACCCAAAAGGCCTCGAGGCTGGCAGACGACACCGTGGACGAGCCGGCCTGGAGCGGTTGGGGCCCGAGGGGCAGCAAGGCCGCTGGGTTGATGCAGGTCGAGAATGGAGGCTTCTTGGCACCGACAGATCACCTGCCCGCGATGGTGTTCTTTCACTGGAGCCGAAGGTTTTTCGCCCGTTCTCCGCGAGGCCGTCGACGGCGGTGGCTCGCCGCGCCGCTCCGTTGACGCGCCGGAGTCCGCCGGTAGCTTCCCGCCGCTCATGGCACGCGAACCCAAGAAGACAACGGCAGCCCGGCAGGCGGCGGTCCCTGGCTGCATCCGGCTCCGCGGCGTGCGCCAGAACAACCTCAAGGGATTCGATCTCGACCTGCCCCTCGGCAAGCTGGTCGTGATCACCGGCCTGAGCGGATCGGGCAAGAGTTCGCTCGCCTTCGACACGCTCTACGCCGAGGGGCAGCGCCGCTACATCGAGACGTTCACGCCCTACGCGCGCCAGTTCTTCGACCGCATGGACAAACCGGCGGTCGACCGGATCGAGAACATCCCGCCCGCCATCGCCATCGAGCAGCGCAATGCCGTCCGCACCACCCGCAGCACCGTCGGCACCATGACCGAGGTCTGCGACCACATGAAGGTGCTGTGGCCGCACGCCGCACGGCTGCATTGCCAGAAGTGCGGCGGATCCGTGCGGAAAGAACCTCCGCAGGTCGTGTGGTCCGAGATCTCCGGTCTCTCGCCCCGGATCCCGCTCCCGAGGTCGAAGCCCGCTGACGGAACCGATGCGCGGGCCTCCGATGTGCTGGTGACGTTCGATCTGGGCCTGTCCGAGAAGCTCCCGGTCGAGGAACAACTCTCGATGCTGGCGAAGCAAGGGTTCCAGCGGCTGCTCATCGGCGACCGGGTGGTCCGCGTGGATGATGCCGCCGCGCTGCTATCGCCGCTGCCGGCGCGCCTCATCGTCGTCGCCGACCGCGTGAAGCTCGCCCCGGCGGACCGCTCCCGCTTCATCGAGGCCTGCGAGCAGGCCTATCTCTTCGGCCACGGCAAGCTGACCGTGCGCGGGCCGATGCCGGGCGATGCGCGGTGTTTCTCGGCCGGGTTCCACTGCGCGACCTGTGACATCGACCACCAGGAGCCGACGCCCGCGCTGTTCTCGTTCAACCATCCGATCGGCGCCTGCCCGGCCTGCAAGGGGTTCGGCCGGATCATCACCATCGACCTCGGGCTCGCCCTGCCCGACCGCTCGAAGACGCTCGCCGAAGGCGCCGTGAAACCGTGGCAGACCGAGACCGGCCAGCAGTGCCAGGACGACATGGTCCGCGCCGCCAAGAAGGCCCGCGTGCCCATGCACGTGCCCTTCCACCAGCTATCGGCCGGCCACCAGCGCTGGGTGCTCGAGGGCGAGGACGGCTACATCGCGGACGATCCGGACCATTCGTGGCCGAAACTCTGGTACGGCGTGAAGGGCTACTTCCGCTGGCTGGAGAGCAAGGCGTACAAGATGCACGTCCGCGTGCTCCTCGCCCGCTACCGCAGTTACACCACCTGCCCGACCTGCGCCGGGAAGCGGTTCAATCCGGATTCGCTCCAGTTCCGGATGGCGGTCGCCGGCCGCGGGTCGCTGACGCTCGCCGACTTCTACGCGCTGCCGGTGCGCGATGCGCTCGCGGTCATCGAAGAGCTCGCCGTCCTCCAAAGACCGGCCCCGGGCTCCGGGCCGTCCTCCAAGGACCCGTTCGCGGTCGTGCTGGGCGAGGTCCGGGCGCGCCTCGGTTATCTCGCCGAGGTCGGCCTCGGTTATCTGACACTCGACCGCGCGACCCGGACGCTCAGCGGTGGCGAGACCGAGCGCGTGAACCTCACCACCTGCCTCGGTACGCGGTTGGTCAACGCGCTCTTCGTGCTCGACGAACCGAGCGTGGGCCTGCATCCGCGCGACACCGACCGGCTCGTGCGGATCCTCCATCGCCTCCGCGACGCGGGGAACACCGTCGTCGTCGTCGAGCATGAGGCGAGCGTCATGCGCGCGGCCGACCAGCTCGTCGACATCGGCCCGGGCCACGGCGAGAGCGGCGGTCGCGTGGTGTTCCAAGGAGGTCCCGGGGAACTCGCGTCGGCGAAGGGCTCGTTGACCGCGGCGTACCTCTCCGGGGCCCGTCGGATCGAGGTCCCCAAGCGGCGTCCGGTCGCGTTGGAAGGCGTCTCGCTGAAGCCGGACGAGGCCGGGCCCGTCGGCGCCGCCGACCACCCGCACGCGTTCGCCGCCGAAGCGGCTCCCGTCTACCGCGCCGCCCCCCTCGCGAGCCGCAGCCGGACCGCGGAAACGGGCTGCGCCGCCCCCGTGCTCCGGCTCGACCACGCCGCCGCCCACAACCTCCGCGATCTCTCGGTCGAGATCCCGCTCGGCCGGCTGGTGGTCGTCAGCGGCGTCAGCGGATCCGGCAAGACCACGCTCATCCGCGAGGTGCTGTTGCCGCTGCTCCGTTCCAAACTCAGCGCCGTCGACACCACCGCGGCGCTCGCCGACGAGGTGGACGGCGAATCCATCGACGAGGCCCGGGCCGGGCTCCGGACGGCCACGCTCACCGGCACCGAGCACATCGGCGCCGTCGTGCTGGTGGACCAGACCTCGCTCGGCCGCACCCCGCGCTCGAACCCCGCCGTGTACATCGGGGCGTTCGAGGACATCCGCGACCTTTTCGCCGCGTCCGACGCCGCCCGGGAACGTGGCCTCGATGCCAGCGCGTTCAGCTTCAATTCGGTGAAGGGCCAGTGCGGACGCTGCCGCGGAGCGGGCTTCGAAAAGATCGAGATGCAGTTCCTCAGCGACATCTTCATCCGCTGTCCCGAGTGCCACGGCCGCCGTTACCGCGAGCACATCCTCGACGTCAAGATCGGTCCCGCAGGCGCCAAGCAACCGCCCCAGGACCTCGGGGCCGGGACCCCGGCCGTCGCGTGGTCGATCGCCGACCTGCTCGATGCGACCGTCGAGGACGCCTCGGCCTTCTTGGCGCGGTTCCCCGGATCCAAGCCCGCGCAACGCGCCGTCACGAAGCTCCGGCTCCTCATCGAGGTCGGGCTCGGATATCTGCGCCTCGGCCAACCGATCAACACCTTGAGCGGGGGCGAAGCCCAGAGGCTCAAGCTCGTGAGCCACCTCGCAGGATCCGCGGCCGACGCGGGATCCGCTGCACCGACCCTCCGCGGCGATGACGCGGCCGGGGACGGTCGAGGGCCGAAGCCGACGCTGTTCCTGTTCGACGAGCCGACCACCGGGCTGCACTTCGACGACGTGCGGGTCTTGCTCGCGGTCTTCCAACGGCTCGTCGACGCCGGTCACACGGTGCTCGTGATCGAGCACAACCTCGACGTCATCCGCTCCGCCGACTGGCTGATCGACCTCGGCCCCGACGCAGGCGACCGAGGCGGCCGGCTCGTGGCCGCCGGAACGCCGGAGGACGTCGCGCTCTGCGATGCGAGCCACACCGGACGCTTCCTCCGCGACCTGTCGTGATGGATCAGGCCGCGCTCGCCGAGGGCACGCCATCATCCTGCCCGGGCCGCAGCGGAAGGGTGTCCGGACGGTGCGTCGGCAACGGCTCCCCACGGCCCTGCATCCTCGGGGTCCACGGAAGGGCCGGCCGATGATGGATGAACTCGCTGCTTGAACCCTTCCGCCCCTTCCGGCGAAATCGACCGACTCTGATCAGCGAATGAACCTTGGCGATATTTTGACGACGCGGCAGATCGTGCCCGAGCTCGCGGCCACCAACCGTTGGGAGGCCATCGACGAGCTCATCGGCGCGTTGGTCGCGGCCGGCAAGATCACGCCGGAGAACCGCGAGGCGGTCACCGCCGTGGTGAAGAAGCGCGAGCAATCGATGAGCACCGGCATCGGCTTCGGCATCGGCATCCCGCACGCGAGCACCGACCTGATCACCGAGGTCGCCGCCGCTTTCGGCCGCAGCAAGGGCGGCGTCGATTTCGATGCGCTGGACAACCAGCCGGTCCATCTCGTCACCTTGTTCCTCGTGCCGCAGGGACAGTTCCAGAAGCACCTGCACACCCTCGCCGGCATCGCCAAGGTCCTCCGCCGCGAAGATTTCCTGAAGGCCCTTGAGACCGCGCCCGACGCCGCGGCGATGATGGCCATCGTCGAGCAGTTCTCGGCGACGCGCTGAGGGACACGGCGGCGGAAGGTCGGCCCGCTGCCCGTTGCATCCCTCGCCGTCGCCGACCCGAAGATCCCCGCCCCTTTTTTCACCGCCGTGCTCCATCTCATCCTAGGATCCCGCCTCCGCGCCGCCGTCACCGCCGTCCTGCCTGACGCGGATGTCTCCGATGTCCTGGTGCGGCCGGCGGCCGACACCCAGTTCGGCGATTACCAGAGCAACGCGCTCATGGCCGCCGCCAAGGCGCGCAAGCTGAACCCGCGCCAGCTCGCGACCGATGTGGTCGCCAAGCTCGACGTCGCCGACCTCTGCGAACCGGTCGAGATCGCCGGCCCGGGGTTCCTGAACTTCCGCCTCAAGCCCGGGGCGTTGGCCGACGTGCTGGCATCGGCCGCGCGCGGAGAGCACCTGTTCTTCGCCAAGGCCACGCCGGAGACGGCACGCACGGTCGTCATCGATTTCTCGTCGCCGAACGTCGCGAAGCCGATGCACGTCGGGCACATCCGGTCGACCATCCTCGGTGATTCGCTCGCCCGCACGCTGCGCCTGCTCGGCCACCGCGTCATCACCGACAACCATATCGGCGACTGGGGCACGCAGTTCGGCATGCTGCTCATCGGCTGGAAGACGCTGATGGACCGGGCCGCGCTGGAACGTGATCCGATCGGCGAGCTCGAGCGCATCTACAAAGCGGTGAACACCGCCTGCAAGGAGACGCCCGACACGCTCGCCGCGGCGCGCGCGGAACTGGTGAAGCTGCAGTCCGGCGACACGGAGAACCTCGCGATCTGGCACGAGATGATACGCCTCTCGCAGGTGCAGTTCGACGCCGTCTACGGCCGGCTCGGCGTCCAGTTCGACCACACGCTCGGCGAGAGCTTCTACAACCCGTGGCTCAAGGCCCTCGTCGACGACCTGGTCGCCAAGGGGATCGCCCGTGTGAGCGAGGGCGCGATCGCGGTCTTCTCCGACGGCACGTTGCCGCCGAAATCAGATCCCCTCCGCGTGCAGAACCGCGAGGGCGAATGGGCGGACGATCCGCTGCTCGTGCAGAAGAGCGACGGCGCGTCCAACTACGCCACGACCGACCTCGCGACCCTCGACCATCGGCTCAAGGAGTGGGGTGCGGACGAGATCGTCTACGTGGTCGGCGGCCCGCAGCAACCGCATTTCAACAAGCTCTTCCACGTCTTCCACCGCTGGCAGCCCGGGGCATCGGCCCGGGTGAAGCTGCTGCACGCGTGGTTCGGCTCGATCCTCGGGGAGGACGGCAAGCCCTTCAAGACGCGCAGCGGCGACACCGTGAAGCTCGCCGACCTGCTCGACGAGGCCGAGGAGCGCGCCCTCAAGGTCGTGGCCGAGAAGCGTCCCGACCTCGACCCGGCCGCACAACGCGAGATCGCCCGCAAGGTCGGCCTCGGCGCGGTGAAATACCAGGACCTGCTGTCGAACCGGCAGAGCGACTACGTCTTCTCCTGGGACAAGATGCTCGCGCTGGCCGGGAACACGGCCGTCTACGTGCAGTATCAGTTCACCCGCGCGAACAAGGTCGTGCGGGACGGCGCTCCGACCCTCGGCCTCCAGCCCTCGGCCATCCGCTTGACGGAGCCCGCCGAATCCGCGCTGGCGAAGCATCTGCTCCACTTCGGCCTCACGCTCGAGGCCGCGGCGGACGACTGCCGGCCGAACTTCCTGGTCAACTACCTCTACGAGCTCGCGACCTTGTTCTCTCGCTTCTACGACCACTGCCCGGTGCTGAAGGCCGAGGAACCGGCGCGCACCTCGCGCCTCATCCTCTGCGACCTCACCGCGCGAGTCCTGCGCCAAGGGTTGGATTGCCTCGGGATCGAGGCGCCCGAAGTGATGTGACGCGGGCGGACGTCGCTGCCGTCCTCGGCTTTTGCCGCCGCCTCCGAAGCTGATCGGTTGAACACCTTGCCGCCCGTCGTGTCTGTCGGCATATACGCGCTCGCACAATGAACTCCGTCACCGCCCTCAACGCCGCCGTGCAGGAAGCCGGCGGCTTCCTGCCCCCGCTGTTCACCGAGATCAACCGCTGCGTCGTCGGCCAGAAGCACCTCGTCGAGCGCCTCGTGGTCGGCCTGCTCGCCAACGGCCACGTGCTGCTCGAAGGCGTCCCCGGCCTCGCGAAGACGCTCTCCGTGAAGACGCTCGCGACCGCGCTCCATGTGAAGTTCAGCCGCATCCAGTTCACGCCCGACATGTTGCCGGCGGACGTCGTCGGCACCCAGATCTTCAACCCGCAGGCCGGCACCTTCGCCGTGCGGCGCGGACCGGTGTTCGCCAACCTCGTGCTGGCCGACGAGATCAACCGGGCCCCGGCGAAGGTGCAATCCGCGCTGCTCGAGGCCATGCAGGAGCGCCAGGTCACCATCGGCGACCAGACCTTCAAGCTGCCGGACCCGTTCCTCGTCCTGGCGACGCAGAACCCCATCGAGCAGGAGGGCACCTACGTGCTGCCCGAGGCGCAGGTCGACCGCTTCATGCTGAAGCTCAAGGTCGGCTACCCGTCGCGCGCCGAAGAACGGCAGATCCTCGACCTGATGGGCCGCACCGGCGACCAGCCCACCGTGTCGCCCGTCGTCTCCTCCGAGCAGATCCTCAGGGCCCGGGAGGTCATCAACGACCTCTACATCGACGACAAGGTGAAGGACTACATCGTCGACGTGGTGTGCGCGACGCGCGATCCCGAGCACTACAAGATTAAGGTCAAGGAGTACATCCAGCTCGGCGCCAGCCCCCGCGCCACCATCGCGCTCACGCTCGCCGCCAAGGCCCACGCGTTCCTGCGCGGCCGCGGCTACGTGACGCCGCAGGACGTCAAGAGCATCGGCCTCGACGTGCTCCGCCACCGCGTGACCCTCACCTACGAGGCCGACGCCGACGAGAAGACCGCCGAATCCATCGTGCAACGGATCTTCGACGAACTGCCGGTGCCGTGAGGATCGGACGTTGACCCTGCCCATTTGTCCGACAAACGTGTCCGACATGACGATCGTGGAACGCCGCATCTTCCAGCGCAACCCCGCCGAATGGCTCAACCGAGCCGAGGCCGGCGAGGAGGTCGTCATCCAGAGCCGCGGCCGCACGCCGCTCACCATCAAGGCCGGCAGGCCTGCCGCAAAGGCCCAGCAGGCGACGCCGGATTGGGACGAACACTTCCGTTGGGTGCGGAGCCGGCCCGGCCTCAGCGAACAGGAGTTCATCGAGCTCACCCGGCGCGACCGTTGATGGACTACGCCGACACCAACTTCCTGGTCGCGGTCTTCTTCGAGAACGCCCGCCGCACCCCTGCTGTCGAGCGGCATCTGCGGTCCTTGTCCACGCCGTTGGTGGTGGGCGAACTGGCGGAATTGGAGTGCCGCATCGTGTTTACCCGCGTGGAGAAGCAGCGGGATGGCGAAGCTTGGCGCGGATTGAAGGCCCGGATCGACCGCGGAGAATGGCGTGGCGAACCCGTGGACTGGAACCGCGTCTCGGCCCGGACCCGCGATCTGACCGACCGTTTTTCTCACCGCC
>CAIWVP010000019.1 GCA_903916195.1 uncultured Verrucomicrobiota bacterium
CCAAGGTCAACCAGTACACGTTGATCTTCGACCTCTATATCGACACCACCGGGCCCGGAGCCGCCTCGCTGCTCCAGACCAGTTCTCTGAGCAACACCGATGACGGCGACCTGTTCTGGCAGGGCAGCAACTTCGGCCAGGGCGGCGACGGCTACAAAGGCACCGGCGCCTTCACCGCGGGCGAATGGCACCGCGTGGTCGCGGCATTCGACGAAGCGGCCAACCCCCCGGTCGTCACCAAGTTCGTCGACGGCATCAAGCAGGACGACTGGACCGCCAACCAAGGTCTCGACGCCCCGCGTCGTGCCCTCCAGCCCACCGCCCTCCTCTTCGGAGATGGCGACCAGGACGAGCGCCGCGTCATGTACGTGAGCTCGGTGCAGATCCGCGCCGGCAAGCTCACCGACCCCGAGATGATCGCGCTCGGCGGGCCGTCCGCCGACGGCATCCCGCTGGTCATCACCGGCGTCGTCGCCGAAGTGCCGCCCCCGGCGCTGACCCTCACCCGCACGGCGACAGGCTTCACCCTCGCTTGGCCCGCCGACGCCGTCGGCTACACGCTGGAATCTTCCGCCGTCATCGGCAGCCCGACCTGGGTGGCCGTCCCCGGCGTGACCGGGAACTCGGCGCCTCTCACCGCCGGCTCCGGAACGGGCTTCTATCGGTTGCGCAAGTGACCCGCTGAAGATCCTCACAAGGCCGCCGCTTCACCGCGGCGGCCTTTTTTGTCCCTCGGGGACGAGACGGGGCGCGGTCAGAAGGCCACCGCGAAAAAATCCGGCGCCGCACCGCGCGGCGGCACCGGGAATTTCAGAATCAACGGCAGCGGACGCTTGAGGTTGCGGTCGTCCTCCGCCTGGGGCGGGCTTCTACGAGGTGGCCGGCAAGCCGGCCGCTGAAAGATAAGACACCGGCCACCACGGTCGGTTTCAGTTAAAGTTCACAAACATGAACGTACACCTGCCGATGGCGGCGGGGCCGGGGATCCCGGACTTCGCACCCCACATCCCGAGCCGGTTGCCCGATGTCCGGCGCACGCCGCCGGGCACCCGCTGCACGAACCCCGGTTTGCATTTCCCCTGACGACCCGCCACTTGTCCTGCCGCAACGCAGCGCGCTCCGCACCTCCGTTCCCGCCCATGCCTGCTCCCATCCTCGTCGCCAAGAACAAGACCGCCGACCTTTGCCTGCTGCCGGCGATGGCCAACCGGCACGGACTCATCGCCGGTGCCACCGGCACCGGCAAGACCCTCACGCTCCAAGGTCTCGCCGAAAGCTTCAGCGCCCAGGGCGTCCCGGTGTTCCTCGCCGACGTGAAAGGCGACCTCGCCGGACTATGCATGACGGGCGGGCAGTCGCCGAAGGTCCTCGAACGGGTGCAGCAGCTCGGTCTCGCGGACCACCGGCCCTTCGCCTGCCCGGTCACCTTCTGGGACATCTTCGGCGAGCAGGGCCATCCCGTGCGCGCCACGGTGACGGAGATGGGGCCGCTGTTGTTGGCGCGGTTGCTCGGGTTGAACGAGGTGCAGGAAGGCGTGCTGGACCTGGTCTTCCGCGTCGCGGACGAGCACGGATTGCTCCTGCTCGACCTCAAGGACCTGCGCGCGGTGCTGCGCCATGTCGGCGAGAACGCCGCGGCCTTCCGGAGCGGGTACGGCAACATCTCCGCCGCCAGCATCGGGGCCATCCAGCGCAACCTGCTCACGCTGGAGTCCCAGGGCGGCGACAAGTTCTTCGGTGAACCGGCGCTCGACCTGGACGACCTGATGCAGACCGACGCGGAGGGCCGCGGCGTCGTGAACATCCTCGCCGCGGACCGGTTGATGGGTTCGCCGAAGGTCTATGCCACGGCGCTGCTGTGGTTGCTGAGCGAGCTGTTCGAGCGTCTGCCCGAGGCCGGCGACCTGCCGAAGCCGAAGCTCGTGTTCTTCTTCGACGAGGCCCACCTGCTCTTCGACGACATCCCGGACGCGCTGCTCCTCAAGGTCGAGCAGGTCGCCCGGTTGATCCGCTCCAAGGGCGTCGGCGTGTATTTCGTCTCGCAGAACCCGCGCGACATCCCGGACAAGGTGCTCGGCCAGCTCAGCAACCGCGTGCAGCACGCGCTGCGCGCCTTCACTCCGGCCGACCAGAAGGCCGTCCGCGCCGCCGCGCAGACGTTCCGCGCCAACCCCGGGCTGAGGACCGCGTCGGTGCTCACCGAGCTCGGCGTCGGCGAGGCCTTGGTCAGCCTCCTGGACGAACGGGGCGAGCCGACCGTCGTGGAACGGGCCTTCGTGGTCCCGCCCCGGTCACAGATCGGTCCGATCACGCCGGAGCAACGGAAGGCGGTCATGGCCACGTCGCTTGTCGCCGGGGTCTACGAGAAGTCGGTGGACCGTGAATCCGCCTACGAACGCATCACCGGCACATTGGCTCCGGTCAGGGACGGAAGCAGTCCGGCCGCCGACCGACCCTCGGCGGAGCCCGCGAGGAAAGGCTTCTTCGCGTCGCTCTTCGGAGGCGGCGACGATGCTGCCGCCGCGCCGACCGCTCCCCTCTTGCCCACCGTGGCATCGAGACCGCGCGGCGGCGGAAGACAACCGGACAGCCTGGGAACGATGGTGGCCAAGACGGCGATGCGGACCGCGACCACCGCGATCGTGGGGACGCTCGGCCGGGAGATCATGCGCGGCCTGCTCGGCGGAGGCCGACGTCGCTGAAGCTGTCACGGTGGTGCGAGGACAGAGGGCCCGGCGATTCAGCGAAGGCGGATGGTTTGTCGCTCGTCCGGCTCCCGCGATCCCGCCAACGTCCCCGCGTTGAAGCTGTCCTCCGCCATCACGGGGTCCCGTCCACGCCTTGCGCTTGCCCTGTTCGCGGGCCTGTTGCTCGGGCTCTCCTTCCCGACACCCGGTTGGGCCGGTCTCGCCTGGCTCGTGCCCGGCGCGCTGATGTTCAGCGCCATCGGGCTGTCCGGGCCGGCTGCGTTCCGTCTGGGCTACACCGCCGGTCTGGTGAGCTGGTTGGTCTCGATGCGTTGGCTGCTGAACATCCCCTTCCCCGTCGGGGCGGTCGCCGGTTGGCTCGCGTTGTCCGGCTACCTCGCGCTCTTCACCGGCACCTGGGTCTGGCTGGCGACCCGTATCGTCGCGCAGGTCTCCGAAGCGGGGCGGCGCGAGGCCGCCGCCGTCGCGAGACCTCGGGCCACGGAGCGGAACCGCCTGGAAGCCGGGGCGTCGTCCATCGTGCCGCCCGTGGATGAAGGCCCGTGGCGGAAGGCGATCGACGGGTTCGCCGCGCTGCCATGGTTCCGGCGCGCGATGCTCGGCATGAGCGTCTCGGTGCTTTGGGTGGCGCTGGAGATGCTCCAGGCGCGGCTGTTCACGGGATTCCCCTGGAACTTCCTCGGTGTGGCGTTCTGGAAGAACGGCCCGCTCATCCAGATCGCCAGCGTCACCGGCGTCTACGGCGTGTCCTTCATCGTCTGCTGGTGCTCGGTGGCGCTCGGCGGAGCGTTGCTGCTCGTCGTCACCCGTCCCGTGGGCCGCTTCGCCTGGATCGCGGAAGGCCGGCTGCCGTTGATCACCTTGCTCATCATCGTCGGCATCGGCTTCAACCGGATGCTGCCACCGCGCGACGGTGCCCGGCCGACGTCCACGATCAGCGTCGCGTTGGTCCAGCCGAGCATCCCGCAGCAGCTCATCTGGGACGATTCGGCCGGCCCGGCCCGGTTCCAGAAGGCCTTCGACCTGTCGCGCCAGGCCATCGCGACCAAGCCCGACGTGCTCGTCTGGCCCGAGGGTTTCCTGCCCGGGTTCGAGCCCGACCAGCTCGCGGCGATGACCAATCTGATCCGGAGCGCCGAGGCGCGCTGGGTCTTCGGAACCGATGACCGCGACATCGGCCCGGACGGCAAGCCGCGCTTCTACAATGCCGCGGTCGTGGCCGCCCAGGACGGCCGCTTCGATGGCGTCTACCGCAAGCGTCGCCTGGTCATCTTCGGCGAGTACGTCCCGCTCGCGAAGCAACTGCCCTTCCTCCGTTGGCTGACCCCGATCGGCGACGGATTCACGGCCGGCGACCGACCGGCCTCCTTCCACCTGGGAGGCGCCGACCGTCCGGCGGTCGCGTCGCCGGTCATCTGCTTCGAGGACATCTTCCCGCACCACACGCGCAGCCATGTCGCGCCGGGGACCGATCTCCTGCTGGAGCTCACGAACGACGGATGGTTCGGCGAGAGCGGCGCGCAATGGCAGCACTGCGCCAACGCCTCGTTCCGGGCGGTGGAGAACGGCGTGCCGCTCGTCCGTTGCGCCAACAACGGCGTGACCTGCTGGATCGATGGCTCAGGACGTCTGCGCGATTTCCTCGGCGACGGACACGGCGACGTCCACGCGCCGGGCTTCCTGCTGGCGAACATCCCGGTCCGCGCCGCCGGTGACGCGCCGCGCGCGCCGACCTTCTACCACGAGCACGGCGACGTGTTCGGCTGGGCCTGCATCGCGCTGAGCGTGCTGACCGCGGGACGGACGTGGCAGGCATCCCGACGTCCATGAGCGCACGCGACGCCCTGCTGCACGGCACCGTGTGGGTCGCGATGACGGCGTGGGCCGCAGCCGAAGCCTGCCGCGCTCTCGGGCCGCGACGCCCGCGCGATGACGGAGCGTCCGCGACGACGGTCGTCCACGGACGGCCCGCCCTTTCCCACCCCGACGCCGCGCGCATCCTGTGGACGATCGGTGCGCTGTCGCTCGCGGCGCATCTGGCGGCGGCGATGCAGTTCCGGCACGGATGGAGCCACGCCGCGGCCGTCGCCGAGACCGCGCGGCAGACCGAGGCGAAGTTCGGGATGAACTGGGGCGGAGGCGTGTGGTCCAACTACGCGATGATCCTGCTGTGGACCGTCGACGCGGTGTGCAGCTGGGTCGCCCCGACGCTGCACGACCGGTCGAGGACATGGCGTCGGTCGGTGCAGGGATCCTTCTTTTTCATGTGGTTCAACGGAGCCGTCGTCTTCCCCACGGGACCGGTCCGTGGGGCAGGATCAATCGCCTGCGCCGTCGTCATCACGGCGTGGTGGTGGACCTGGAAGCGGGAAAAGAACCTTCCGGCGCCGCGTGCCTGACCCGGGGCCGGGCCGCCATCGCATCCCTGCCGTTCAGACGCCGTCGAGGACGTGCTCGTACAACTCGACGTACTCCTTCGCCTGTTTCTCCCACGAGAAATCCGCGGTCATCCCGTTGTGGCGGTAGTGCGCGAGCAACGTCGGCGCCGCGGCCAAGGCGAGCGCCTTGCGGATGCCGTGGGCGAGCGCGGCCGCGGAAGCATCGTGGAACTTGATGCCGGTCGCGCGTTCCGGGCTCTCCCGGATGTCCACGACCGAATCGTCGAGCCCGCCGGTGGCCCGCACGACCGGGACCGTGCCGTAGCGGAGGGAATAGAGCTGGTTCAACCCGCACGGTTCGAACCGCGACGGCATGACGTAGAAATCCGCACCGGCCTCCAGCCGCTGGGCGAGCCCGGGATCGAACCCGATCCGGGCCGCGACCTGGCCGGGATGGAGCGCCGCGAGGGAACGATACGCCGCCTCAAGCAACGGGTCACCGCTGCCGAGCAGGGCGAACTGGAGCACGGTGCCTTCGCTGAGCAGCGTGCCGAGCGCTTCGTGCAACAGGTCGGCCCCCTTCTGGTCGGTGAGCCGGGTGATGTTGGCAAAAAGCGGGACGTCGGCGCGCACAGGCAGACCGAGCTCCTTCTGCAGGTCCGCTTTGCCCGCGGCCTTGCCCGCGAGATGGCCCGCGTCGTAGGCGTGCTTGAGCGCAGGGTTGCCGGTGGTGTTCCACTCGGCGTAGTCCACGCCGTTGAGGATCCCCGTGAGCTCGTATTCACGGCGGCGCAGCAGACTGTCGAGCCCGCAGCCGAACTCCTCCGTGCAGATCTCGCGCGAGTAGCGCGGGCTGACCGTCGTGAGGGCATCGGCCAGGTTGAGCCCGGCCTTGAGGAAGTTGAGCTGGCCGTGCCCTTCGGCGCTGTCCGGATGGAACCAATCCGGAGGGATGTTCGCGAGGCCGAAGGCCGTCGCGGGGAACCAGCCTTGGTAGGCGAGGTTGTGGACGGTCATCAGCGTCCTCGGCGCCCGCGTCCAACCGCCGGCGACCTGCGCATGGCGAGCGAGCAACGGCACGAGGCCGGTCTGCCAATCGTGGCAATGGAGCAGCTGCGGCGGGCTGGGCAGATGGCGCGCGAGCAGCACGACGGCCTTCGCAAAGAAGGCGAAGCGGGCGGCGTTGTCGGGATAGTCGACGTTGCGCTCGTTGTAGATCCCGGCGCGGTCGAAGAATCCCGGTTGGTCCACGAACCAGAGCGTCAGGCCCGGCTCCGGATCGAGCCGCCAGAACTCGCCGTGCTCGAGGCCGCTCCCGAGCGGGACGTCGAACCGCCAATCCACCCGGCGCATCTGCGGATGCCTCGCGCGGATCCCTCGGTAGAGCGGCGTGACGACATCCACGGTGTGCCCGGCCCGGGCGAGCGCGCCGCAGAGAGCGCCGACCATGTCCGCGAGACCACCCGTCTTGCTGAACGGGTGCAGCTCGCTGGTGGCGTGGACGATTCGCATCGGCCGAGCTTCACTGGCGGCCGACGGCCGGAACAAGCCGGAAACGGCGGCCGACCGCGGTCAGCGGTCGTCGCGACTCCGGGCGGCGAGGATCCACTGGAGCAGCTGGAGCACCGCCGTCGCCATCGCCGCGACATAGGTCAGGGCCGCGGCATCGAGGACGCGCCCGACATCGGATTGTTCGCGCTGCGTGACCAGACCGAGCCGGCCGAGCTGCTGCTTCGCGCGATAGCTGGCATCGTACTCCACCGGCAACGTGACCAACTGGAAGAACACCACCAGCGAGAACAGCCCGATGCCTCCCCACATGATCCAGCTGCCCATCCCTGCCAACGCCTTCATGGAACCCATGAAGAATCCGAGCATGATGATGATCGCGGAAGCCTGGCTCGCGAACCCGGTGATCGGCACCAACGCCATCCGCAGGCCGAGCGGGCCGTAGGCTTCCTTGTGCTGGAGCGCGTGGCCGACCTCGTGGGCGGCCACCCCGACCGCGGCGACGCTGGTGCCGTGGCAGTTGTCCGAAGAGAGGAACACCGAGCGCTTCGCCGGATCGTAGTGGTCGGTCAGCTGGCCCTCGACCTCGAAGATCTCCACGTTCTGGAGGCCGTTCCGGTCGAGGATCTCGCGGGCCGCCTGGGCACCGGTGATCCCGCGGTCGATGCCGACCTGGGAATACTTGGCAAAGGTGGACTGCAACCGGTACTGGGCCCACATCGCCAGCACCGCGCCGGGTAGGACGACCCACCAGTAAGGCATCAAAAAGAAAGAGAGCATGATCAAAGGGGTTTACCGAGAGCGGGGCCTCCGTTCTCGGAAAGTAGGTCTAACCGACAAACATCAGCCGGGCAAATGGACAGGATGCCGCGGTATTCCAAAAGGGCGCGGCCGGGCCCGGCCTTTCCCGCGTCCATACGTCTCAGTGCACGTGGACCGGCGAGATGAAGTACAGCCGGCCCTGCGGAAGGCGCGGCTGGAGCCCGAAGCCGCCGAGGTCGACCCGGATGTCCTGGGCTCTCGCGTCGGTCTTGCCGAACAACCGGAAGAGGTCGCTGAAGTGGATGGGCGCCTGATACGAGACCAAGTTGGCCTTCTCCAGGCCCGCGAGGCCTATCGCCCGGTCGACCGCGGTGTCGAAATCGCCGAGCTCATCGACCAGCCCGAGTTCCAGCGCCTTCGTGCCCGACAGGATCCGGCCGTCCGCGTATCCGGTCCAGCCGGGCTGGAGCTTGCGACCGTCCTCGATCTTGTCCTCGGCGTTCTGCCGGGCGGCCCAGCTCCTTCCAGCGACGATGATGGAGCGGAACTTCGCGTAGCTCTCGTCGATCATGTCCTTGAGGATCGCGCGCTCCTCCGGCAGCTCGTCCTCGGGGCGTTTGTCCGGGCTGAGCATGTCCTTGAGCTTCCCGCTCTTCACGACGCTCGGGACGACCCCGATCTTGTCCATCAGCCCGCGGTAGTTATAGGTGTGGAAGATCACGCCGATGCTGCCGGTGATGGTCAGCTCGTTGGCCACGATCCAGCGGCACGGAGCGCTCACGTAGTAGCCGCCGGACGCGGCCACCGAACCCATGCTGGCGATGACGGGGATGTCGTGGTTCGTCTGGAAAGCCGAGATCGCGCGGTAGATCTCGTCGCTCGCGAGCACCTCGCCGCCCGGTGAGTCCACCCGGAGCACCACGGCCTTCACCTGGTCGTCGTCGGCCGCGCGGTCGAGCTGGTCGCGGATCGAGTCCACCATGCCGGGCCCGCCCCCGCGCTCCGCCTCGCCGGAAATGACGCCGTCTATATCCACGACCACGACCTTGTCCTTGGATCCGTTGTCCTCGATCACGACTTCCTGCAACGCGGCGTCGCCATGGCGGCCGTGGCCGCCCTTCCCGACCGCATGGGCGAGTTTGCCGGCGGAGAGCAGCAGATTGGCGCCAAGACTGGCCGCCAGGCCGAGCCCCAGCACCACCGCGACCCATCGCCATGCGGAGCCGCCCCGCGGGGCCGGCGGAACGTGGAAGCGCGGCGGAAGGTCGAGGCGGGGCGGGACGGCTGCGGCGGACGGCTCGGACGGAAACTCGGGCTCTTGCATGGCGCGCGCAGGCTAGGACGGGCGGACCGCATGGCAAGCATCGGTGACGCCCGGCACCGGGCGGTCGCTCGTTCAGCCCCGCCAAGCGTGGACGAACTCCGCCGCCAGCCTGGACAAGGCCGGCCAATCCTGCGCCGCCGTCAGTTCGGCCTTCACCAAGCTGCCGCCCACCCCGATGGCCGCGCAGCCGGCCCGGCGGAACTCGCCGGCATTGGCGACCGTCACGCCGCCGGTCGGCACGATCCGGAGATGCGGGAGCGGCGCGCGCAAGGCCCGGATATGGCCGACCCCGAGGGCGTCGGCCGGGAAGAGCTTCACGAAATCGGATCCCGCCTCGTGCGCGGCCTGCGCCTCCGTGGGCGTGTAGGCGCCAAGCATCACGGGGCATCCCGCGGCGTGGGCGATCGGCACCAACGCCGGCCGCAACACCGGGCTCACGATGAACTCCGCGCCGGCATCGAGCGCCGCATGGCAGTCCTCCGCGCTGAGGATCGTCCCGGCGCCGACGATGGCGCGGCCCCCCAACGCCACCTTGGCGGCACGGATGGCGTCGGCAAAATCCGGCGTCGAGGTGGTCACCTCCAGCGCGAGCACGCCGCCTTCCACCAAGGCCTCGCACAGGCGCGGCACCGATCCGGCGGACGACGCGCGGATGACGGCGATGACGCCGGGATTCGTCAGGCGGATGGACCGGAGGGCGCGGGATTCGTCGGCGTTCATACGGAAAGTGGAGTGCAGGATACCCCGTCCCATCGCTTCGGGCGAGCCTCCAAGAACCCGACCGGAGGATCCGGACCGTGCCACCGGCCCGGATTTCCGTTTGCCGCCGCCGCGACGTCCCCGTATCAACGTCCCCGCACCATGAAAGCCATCCTTCCTCTCGGGCTCGCGGCCGCGCTCATCGCCGGTTGCGCCCAATCCAAGACCTGCACCGCCAAGCCCGGTGGAGACAAGACGGTCAAGACCTCGGCCGGCGAGATGACCCGCACCGCCAACTCCGGCACGCCCAAGCTCGGCTCCGTGGATGCCGAGGGCTTCACGCTCATCTCCGACGGGTCCTGGACCGGTTGGCGGGTCAACGAGAACGCCAAGGCCTGGTCGATCGTGAACGGCGCCTTCCGTGCGCAGGGCGACCGCAGCCACAACTTCTACAACGGCCCGCTCGCTCCCTTCAAAGATTTCGAGCTCAAGGTCGATGTCATGACCGAGCCCGGCTCCAACGGCGGCATCTACATCCACACCAAGTACCTGGATTCCGGTTGGCCGTGGGGCGGCTACGAGACGCAGGTCAACCAGACCCAGGGCGATTGGCGCAAATCCGGCAGCGTCTACTCGGTGCAGGACGTGAAAGAGGACGTCATCAAGGGCCTGGTGAAGGACAACGAATGGTATACCCACCACGTCGTCGTGAAGGGCAGCAACGTGAAGATCTACCTCAACGGCAAGCTGGTGAACGACTTCACCGAGGAAGCGGGCCGCCAACCCGGCAAGGATTTCGAGCGCAAGCTCAACTCGGGCACCTTCGCCTTGCAGGCGCACGACCCGAAGAGCGTCGTGCTCTACAAGAACATCCGCGTCAAGAAGCTCAACTGATCCGCGGGAAACCCCTTTGCGCGACGGCCCGGACCGGAAGGTCCGGGCCGTTTCTCTTTTGGGGACGGCTTGGAGCGACCGGATCCCGAGGCGTCCGCCACGGTCGCGACAGCGGCGCCCAAGGGACGGTTCAGCGGTACACCGGCCCGTTGAAGATCTCGTTGGGGATCGGGGCCTTGTTGATCAGTTGCTGCGTGTAGTTCCACTTCACACTCATCGCTCCGCCGCCGAAAGTCCCGACCACGGCCCCGCCGGGCAGGCTCTTCGCCGTGGTCGCCCCGTTGGGGTTCGACAGGTTCGCCCAACCGGAGAAACCGGCGTGGCGGATGGAGATGCCATTGCCCACGTTGCCGGGCGGCGGGACGTTGGAGGCGTCGTTGAAGTTCAGCGCATCGAGCTCGTTCTGCTCCCACATCTGCCAATCGGTCGCCAAGAAATCGCTGACCTTGTAGGTGCGGCCGTCCGGCGAGACCGACGCCTTGCCGATGTTGTTGTAGCCGGCGACCGTGCCGTTCCAGCAGTAGGACGTGAGCTTCAGCGGCCGCGCCAACCAGAGCTGCCGGAGCTTCCCGCTCCCGCGGGTCGCGACATCTTTCGGGCACCAGCAGACCTTGTGGCTGCCCAAGAACGGCCCGAGCTGGCTGATCTTGAAGAACGCCATCTGGTTGCTGAACTGCGACGAATCGACGTCCTTGCCCGCGGCCGACTGGGTCGCGGCCGGCCCGCCCGGGATACGGTTGTTGTTCTTGGTCGCGTAGACCCAGCCGTCGGGCCCGGACAAGTCGCCGCCCCAGGTGGGATGGGCGTTGAAGTCGCTGTTGTCGGCCGCGTAGAGGTTGTTCGCGAGGAGGACCTGTTTGACATTGTTCAGGTCGACCGTCAGCTGCGACCGGTCCTTCGCCCGGCTGAGCGCCGGCAAGAGCATCCCGGCGAGGATCGCGATGATGGCGATCACGACGAGGAGCTCGATCAAAGTGAACGCCGAGTGACGACGCCAGCGTTGCTCACGAAAAATCAAAGCGGAGTTCTTCATCATTCACATCACTTGCGCACAGCCCTTTTTTTGGCAAGCCCGCAGTGCGCCGTGGGCCGCAAGGACGACGCATCGAAGCGAGTGAGATACGATATAGACCGGCGGCCTCGGTCCGCCCCTCCCTGTCGAGGGGCGTCCGAGGTCGCGTCTTGAAGGAAAGGGGTGCCCCCCGCGGCGCATACGAGCCGCTAGATCAGGGTTTCCAGACGATACGCACGATCGCGTCGTTGGTGGAGGCCTTGGTGGCGCCACCGTGCGTGATGAAATACAGGGCTCCATCCGGTCCTGCCCGAAGGGCCACCGGACCTGCGGTGAGTCCTTGCAGGAACGCCTCGCTCTCACCCGGTCGGCCGCTCTTCGGATTGACCGCGGCATAGCGGATGGTCTTGCGCCCGAAATCAGCGTAGAAAAGTCCTCCTTGGTAGTGCGAGGGATAGGCCGCGGTCTTGGAGGACGACCGATAGATGACCGCCCCGGTGCAGGAAGCTCCCGTGTTCCGGCGGTAATTGAACCATGGCGAGGTGAACCCCTCCACGCGGTTGGTCCGGGAGGAAGTCAGCCAGCCATCGCCGAACACCTTCGGCCATCCGTAGTTCCCGCCGGGAACAAGCCGGTTCACCTCGTCGTAGTCATCGGCAAGATCGCCGCCGTTCTCGGCGAGCAGGACGCCGACCTTGGGGTCGAAACTAAGCGACCATGGCTGGCGATGTCCGCGCGTGTAGATCAGTCCGAGCGGACCGGGATTGCCCGCGTTCGGATTGTCCCGGGGAACGGAGCCGTCGAATCCCATGCGAAGCACCTTCCCGCGGAGATCGTGCAGCGATTGCGCCTTGTTCTCCGGATCATCGCAGTACTTCAGGAGATTGGCGTTCTGGTTGTTCTCTCCGGTGGTCACGTAGAGGACCCGTTCGGTGGGATGCGCCAAAAGACCGCCTCCAACGTGCTGACCGGCTTGGTCCCCGTCCCATTCGACCAGGCTCTTCTCGCTCAACGGGGCCAAAGTGCTGGTGTCCCCCTTGCCCGCCACCGTCCAACGGGCGATGCGCGAGCGGTATTTTCCCTCGAGATGGTTGGTCAGATGATAGGCGAGAAAAACGTGGGGAGTCTTGGGGAAGTCCGGATGCAATGCGACCCCGTGCAGACCGCGGTCGCCGCTGACATCGGTGTCCACTCGGCCCACCCGCCGCGTGGCGCGGGAGGCGGGGTCGATGCGCCACAGGTCCCCGGCACGCCCGGTGACCCAAGCGGCCCCGTCCGGGGAGAACGTCAGGTCGATCGGTTCAGAGACCGCGGTCGAATCGGCGACGATCTCCACCGCGAACCCGGTCGGAAGATGGACCTCCCCGCGGAGGACAGGAAGCAGCACGAGGGAGGCAAGGGCCGCGATGAGCGGGATACGGCGGTACGACGAAGAAAAAAGCATGGGAAGATGAGGAGATAACGGGGCGACTGGGGCAACAATGCGGAGGAGAAGGCATCATGCCAATCCGAAATCCCCCGATCCATCCCCGGCTCACGGAACCCGTTGCGGCTCGGGTGAAACACCCCGGCAAGAGTCCCACGCCATCCAGCACGATAGGTCCTGGCAGGGCGCGATGGCCTTCTTCGACGTGGCGAAGCCAGCGGCATCCGTCGTCCCAAGCCGCCCGGCAACGGTTCCACCGCCGACCGCTCGGGCCGGGCGTCGAGGTCCACCAGCGGCACTCGCTTGCCCAGGGCGGCGAGGCAGGCGAACAGGTGTCCGTCGGCCGAGGTCCAAGGGGGATCTCGTGCCGCTGCGAAGACCGGACAGGATCGGCAGGATGGTGGAGGCGCCACCTTTTGACCTAGGACCTCGGCAGCGCCAGCGCCACCTCTGCCTCGTCCGCGACTGGTGGGAGGAATACCCGGGGAGTCCGAGCTTCTTGGAATAGTTGACTTCGAGCTGTATGGCCATGGTGATGCCTTTGGTGGGATGTTGCCGTTGGAGAGCGAAAAACCCCGGACACCACAAGGCGCCGGGGTATCTGCTCGTTGATCCCCCGGGTGGGGGAACGCCGAGCTGTTCGATGTTCAGACTGTTATCCCACGATCAGGCAGGCTTCAGCAGGGGGTGGGCGGGCAGGTGGCTCTCAAACTGGGTAGAAGCGGGCGCACAGCGTGAGCCTTCGTCATTTCGCCGTTGGGCTGCCGGTCAAGGCCGCCTTCACGGGCACTCCCCAGTAGTCAGAGGGGGTGTGATCCCAGTCTGTGATGAGGCTGGGCGAAGCACTGGGATGGAAGCTCCAGGCCGTCCAGTCCAAGCGGTTCGTCTGGATATAAGCGAGAACCTTCCCCGCCCATTCCGGCGTGTAGACGTTCTCATGCGCCGGATCCCCTGCCTTCCATGGTTTTGTTCCCACTTCACCGACAAACACCGGGACGTGCCCGATGGCCGGTGTGACGTGTTTGTCCCAGTCCTTCTTCCACGGATAGAGGTGGGTGCCGTAAAGGACTCCGTTTCCCTTTTTGTCCTGAAGGGCGTGCCCCTCGACCACACCTCGCAGATCATAGGCCCAGTCGAGGCCACCGGCGACCACCACATTCCGGGCACCGGAGGCTCTCACCGTGTCCAGCAAGGCCTGCATACCAGGGGAGTGGTAACGGAGATGGAGTCCACGGGATGGATCCTCATTGCGTTCCTCCACCAGGCCCCCTTTTTCCCAAACCTCCCACGAGACGTCATGCGGCTCGTTGTAGAGGTCGAAGAGCACTGCGGCATTCCCTTTGTAGCGCTCGGCAACCTCCGCCCAGAAGGCAAGACTGTTGTCATCCGGCATGCTGTGCTGCCCCACGTGCCGTCCCCACTCGCCCGCGTCGGACCAATGCAGGTCCAGCAGCACGTAACCGCCCTGGGCCGCGATGCGGTTGACCAATCGATCCACCAAGGCCCGGTGGCTCACACCGGCATCGCCAGGCTTTCCCGGACTTTCCTTGCCGAACCACCGATCCTGGGAAAGCGGAAGGCGGATCAGATTGGCCTTCCAGATGCCGATGGCCGCATCGATGGATTCCTCCACATGTTCACCGACACTGCTCCACTCCAAGCTCGGGATGTTGACCCCTTGGAGGCGAACCGTATTCCCACGGCTATCGGCGAGTCGGGTTCCAGCGACGTGGAGTGCGGGTGGTGCGGCCGTTGCCGAGAGCAGGCTGGCGACGAGCATCCAGAAAAGCAGGGATGGGGTTCGGTACATGGCGGCGAAGGAATGGAATCGATCCGGAGAATGCCGCGCGAAGCGGAGGCGGAAAAACAAACGTCCTGGGTGGCAAACCCCGAAGGCCAATGTGTTGCACATGGCGGCGGTCGGTCAAGCTGCCTCGCCAAGGCAACATTTTCCCCATTTTCGGGCCCCCTTCTTGGGCCGAAGCCCTAGCTGAAGTAGTGGGCCTGCTTCGATAAAACGGACAGAGAAAAGGGGTTCTACGTTAGTTGTTTTTGAGTTCGAACTGGGCGGGCGAGAGCCCGCCGAGGGAGGTGTGGCGGCGCTGGCGGTTGTAGAAGACTTCGATGAAGTCGAAGATCTCGGATGTGGCTTTGGAGCGGCTGGTGAATCGCTTTCCGGGGGGCGCGCCCACGTCACGGCACTTCCACGAGGCGGAAATAACTACCGACCTCCGCAACCACGAACTCTTGGATCAGGCTCTCGGAATCGGCCACGAAGTCCGGACCAGTGACGGTCCACACCTTCAGATCCTTGGAGGCTTGGAGCTGATACTTCCGGCCGAGCACGACCTTCAAGTCCACCGCCACCCGGCTTACCCGGACGGCGACTTCCGGCGCGAACGGCGGCGAGGCGATGAGGACCAAGGGCAGGCTCGTGTAGCCGCTGCCCGGATTGGTGACGGTGAACCCTACCACGGTCCCGTCGGCCACGATGGCCGTGGCCGTGGCCCCCGTCCCGCCGCCGCCCTTGATGACCACCAAGGGCGGAACCGTGTAGCCGTGCCCGCCGCCGATGACACTCACGCCGACCATGAACCCGCTCACCACGGTTGCTTTCGCCGTGGCACCGTTGGGGCCGGATAGACCGTCGTTCACCAAGGCAACGATGTGGCTTCCACCCGCCGCGACGGCAACGACATCACTCAGGCCGGCAGGGCCAATCACCGGGCCATAAGAAAAGTCCGACGCCTCCACTGTTCCATCGCTTCTCAATGCCACGATGAGTGCGGCCCGTGCCGCGATGACCACGACATCAACCGCTCTCAGCGGCGCGGTGCTAATGCTGCCCCACGCCACGACGGTGCCATTGTCCTTCAATGCCACGGTGTAAATGGAGCCCGCCGCGATGGCCACAACACCGCTCAGACCACCGGGGACGCTCGTTTGACCAAAAAGGTTCCATCCCCATGCGACGACCCGCCCTGTCACCGTGCCGTCGTTCACCAATGCCACCGTGTGCTGTCCTCCTGCCGCAATGGAAACGACATCCCTCAGCCCCGGCGGCACCGTCGTCTGGCCATCGCCGCTTCTGCCCCACGCCACGACCGTGCCGTCGCTCTTCAAGGCCACGGTGTGGGCAAAGCCCCCCGCGACGGCCACAACACCGCTCAGGCCGACGGGGACGTTCGTTTGGCCTTCACTGTTGAATCCCCACGCCACCACCGTGCCGTCGCTCTTCAAGGCTATCGTGTGGTTATTTCCTGCCGCGATAGCCACGACATCGTTCAGACCCGCGGGGACGGTTCCTTGCCCCCATTGGTTGTATCCCCACGCCACGACCGTGCCATCACTCTTCAAGACCACCGTGTGATTTTCACCCGCCGCAATGGCGACCACGCCGCGCAAGCCGGCTTGCGCGTTCGTTTGGCCGGAACCATTCGAGCCCCACGCCACCACCGTGCCGGTGATGGCGGGTCGCTTGAGGGGGAACGTGGTCGGTCGGGTAGGCGTTGGTAGCGGGAAGGTAGCCGCCCAACTGGTAAGCACCGAACCGAGGACCGCGACGAAGGCGAACCGGGAGAGGCGACGGAACGGGGAAGAACTTCCTTGGACCATTTGCGGACCTTTTCAGCACCGCCCGGCCCCGACAGGCCAAGGAATCCCTTTCGTTGGGGCGCGGAAAGAAAGACGGGAGACCGCTCCGACCTCCAAAGCCGCTCGGTTTCGTCGGCCGACTTGTTGTTCACGTCGAGGTCGAGGTCGAGACGGGCTCCGCGCTGCCTAGATCGGTGCCGGCCTGCGTGGCAGATTGCCGATGCGTGGAAGCGGCGACGGACACGGTTGACGCCCCTGCCTTAGTCTTAGTGGGTAGTCTTGGTTTCGGCCTGAATCAACGTAACCCGTTGCGGTGGAAAGTGGTGCCAGCGGGGAGAATCGAACTCCCGACCAAGGGCTTATGAGTCCCCTGCTCTACCGCTGAGCTACGCTGGCACTTAGGCTTCCGGACACCATCGCCCGGAAAGCGGAGACGGATATTTAGAGGCGGAAGGGTCCGCGGCAAGTCGTTTTGTGTCCGCGTGGCGGTTGCGTACAGCCACGCATCTGTGCTTGATTCTTCTTCTCGACTCTATGGCACAGATCAAATTCGGAACGGACGGCTGGCGGGCGATCATCGCGGAAGATTTCACCTTCGCCAACGTGGCGCGGGTCGCCCAGGCGACCGCCGACCACTGGAAGCAGAACCCCGTCGCCGGCACCGGACCCACGGTCGTCATCGGCTACGACCGCCGCTTCCTCTCCGACCAGTTCGCGCGTTGCGTGGCCGAGGTGATGTCCGGGAACGGCTTCGCGGTGGTGTTGTCCGATGCACCGGTGCCCACCCCCGCGGTGTCCTTCGCCGTGAAGCAGCTGAAGGCCGTCGGCGGCGTGATGATCACCGCGAGCCACAACCCGCCCGCGTTCAACGGATTCAAGCTGAAGGCCTGGTACGGCGGTTCCGCGGAACCGGCCATGTGCCAGGCCGTCGAGGCGCTGCTCGACGCCTCGCCCATCAAGCGCATCGATTTCGCCATCGCCGCCGGCGTGGACGACATCGTGGTGAAGGACCTCCGGGCGCCGCATTACGCCGCGTGCAAGAAGCTCGTGGACTTCGACCGGATCGCGAAGTCGAAGCTCAAGTTCGCGCACGAGGCGCTCTACGGTGTCGGCGCCGGCTGCTTCGACGAGCTGCTCGCGGGCACGACCTGCCGCGTCACCACGCTCAACGCCGAGCACAACCCGCTCTTCGGCGGCATCAACCCGGAGCCCATCGCGAAGAACTACGTCAAGTCCGCGGCGTTCCTCGCCAAGAACCCGCACGACCTCTGCCTGGTCACCGACGGCGATGCCGACCGTGTCGGCGGCATGCTGGGTGACGGCGGCCTGCTCACCACCCACCAGATCATCTGCCTGCTGCTCCGGCACTTCATCGTCAACCGCAAGCAGACCGGCCGCGTCATCAAGGCGCTCACGACCTCCACGATGGTGGACCGCATGTGCGCCCACCACGGTCTCGAACTGGTCGAGACCGGCGTCGGCTTCAAGTACATCGCGGCCGAGATGATCAAGGGCAACGTGCTGCTCGGGTTCGAGGAGAGCGGCGGCATCGGCTTCCCCGGGCACATCCCGGAACGCGACGGCATCCTCGCCGGCCTGATGCTCCTCGAGATGTTGGCGACGGAGAAGAAGCCGCTGAAGACCTTGCTCGCCGACCTCGAAAAGGACTACGGCCCGCATCGCTACGCGCGGATCGACACGACTTTCCCGTTGGAGAAGCGGCAGGCGCTGATGCAGTTCTGCAAGCTCAACCCGCCCGCCAAGCTCCTGAAGTCGCCGGTGTCCGACGTGAAGTCCGCCGACGGCGTGAAGTTCATCGCCAAGGACGGCTCCTGGCTGATGCTGCGCGGTTCGGGCACGGAGCCGATCCTGCGCATCTACGCCGAGGCCAAGAGCGATGCCGACGCCGAGGCGTTGTTGAAGCTCGGCGTGAAACTGACCAAGCAGGTCTGACCCGGCCCGACCCGGCCATGCCCCCGTCAGCGGTCAACGTTCCGTCGCGCGTCGGCGGGACAGCAGCGCCCGATAGCCGCCCACGACGACCACGAACGCCGCCGCGCACAGGTAGAAGCCGACATGCCCGTGCGCCGGGATGAGCGTCGCCTCGAGCAGGATGTCGAGGATGACCGTCGCGTGCCAAAAGCCGTCCCACCGGTTGAGGAAGTATCCGGTCCGCGCCGCGCGCGCGAAGAGCACCCCGAGCAGGACCGTCATCGCCAGCCCGCTGGCGACCACCGCGGGGCGTTCCACCCCGCGCCAGAAATGGAACACCGCGAGGTAGAGCACGAGAAGCTGCAGGCTAAATGACCACCGGGAGTTCACGCAGCGACCTTGCCCGAGCGCCGGCAGGAGACAACCTGCGAACGGCGCCACGGTCGCGACCGGGACCGGCATATGACCCGTCCCACGGGCCCGATCGGACCGGTCTTCCTCAAAACGGCAGGAACTTGACCTCGGACACGCGGTCCACGAACCCACAGCCCGCCAACAGGAGGATGGCGACCGATCCGACCGGCAGCACGCCCGCCCGATAGAACCGCGAGGCCCGCATCGCCGATGCCACCGGCAAGAAACGGCCACGCAGGCAAGCTGTCCGAGCTCGACGGGTGCGATCAAAAGTGGGGACACGGCAGCCGGGGCAGAGTCGGGTTGGTTCTGATGAAAACACGGGCCGGAGAGACGATCTGGAGAGCAGGAAAGCAGGAAAACCGGAGCTCTGCCGGCTCCGTTGGACCGGGGTGCGATCGGAAGTGGCGGGCACGATGGCTGAAGCAGCGCAGCCCGGCAGGGTGTGCGGTCTAGATGCCTGAAGACGGAACTCCCGACGACGCGGGAAGAATCCACGGACGGGC
>CAIWVP010000020.1 GCA_903916195.1 uncultured Verrucomicrobiota bacterium
CGCGCGGCAGCGCGGACCCTACCCACGAGGGACGGGCTGCCGCCCGTCCGTGGATTCTTCCCGCGTCGTCGGGAGATCCGCCTTCAGGCACCTAGACCGCACACCCGGCCGGGCTGCGCTCCATCCGCCAACCTGACCGCCACTTCTGATCACACCCTTCGCGCGGCTGCCCGTTTGCGTTCTGGAGGACTTAAGCTATATCTTCCGCCCCATGTTCGCCCGAACCGCTCTCCTGATCACCGCCGTGCTTCCGCTGGCTGCCCAAAGCCCGGCCCGGCCCGCCTACGCCGCTACCGTCGACGTCGTCACAGAATACGTCCCTGGGTCCGGGATCCGGGAGGGTTCCCTGGAACTCGGGGATATCGACACCTTGCACACCCGCTTCCAGTACACTGGAGTCATCAACGGCGGCGGTCCCGTGAGTTGGTCCGTGGGCCTCGCCGCGGATCGTTTTGGATTCGGGTTGGAGAAGAAGTCCCTCCTGCCGACGGCGCTCGGTTCGGTCAGCGTCCCGCTGGGTGTCACTTGGAAGATCGACCCGCGATGGTCGTTCCGGGCTGAAGTGGCGCCGGGCATCTACAGCGATTTCAGCGACATCGGTTGGAGCGACTTCAACGCGCCGATCATCGCCGGTGTCTCCTACGCCGTGAATGATGACCTGCAACTCTTCCTCCAGGTGAGCGTCGATGCGCGCCGCGACATGCCCATCGTGGGTGGTCCCGGGCTGCGCTGGCAGATCAACCGGCAATGGACGCTTTCGATCCTCGTGCCCAGGCCACGGATCGAGTACCGGCCCGACGATTCTTGGCTTCTCTATGCGGGCGCGGAGCTCGTCGGCGGGGCTTACCAGCTGAGCGCCCATCACGGCACCGATCGCGGTGATGCACAATTCGATGACGTCAACATCACCTACCGCGAGATCCGCGCCGGTGTGGGCGCGGTCTGGAACATCGGTCATGGTTTCCGGGTGGAGGCGGCGGGCGGTTGGATGTTCGATCGCCGGTTCCTTGTCGATGAGCGGAACCGCCAATGGAACGGGGACGCCGCCCTCTACAGCCGTCTCCAACTTTCCTACCGCTACTGATCGGCGGTCCAGGCCGGGAGGCGCTCTGGAACCGAGGAGTGGGTGGGTGCTCCCGATGGACCGGGCCGGGCTTATCGGCTCGCCCTTGGGTTTTCACGGCCGGCCGACCGCACCCTGCGGCCGACGGCCCGGTCGATCACGTCGATCGTCGGGGCCGGTTCCAGTTCGGTTCCCGTGACGATCAGCGAACGTTCTCCCTCGTCGTGGTGCCTGATGCGGAGCCCTGGTTCCTTCAACTGCCCGAGGCAGGCCGGACGAAGCTCAAGGAAAGCGAGGGTCCCCCCCTCCGCTCAAGCAGCAGCGAACATCGGATGCTCCCGGAGCGCGGCTTCGCTGGCTGCCGAGAGCGGAGCTTGCCGGTAGACCGCTTCGGTCATCGGTTCGGCGCTGGTCGAACGTTGTGCGCGGCCGAGCCATGCGCGGTCGAGCGGCGCGACGAGCAGTTCCGGCGTGTTCGCCGCGATGGTCGTCTCCTCCTTCTCGCCGGTCGCGGATCCGGCGCCGACCGACCAACCGGCCAACAGCAGCGTCACCCGTAACAGCGTCGCGCGCGAATACGTGGCCAGCGCGCACGGCCGCGCCGGATCGAGGCGTGCGTGGATCCCGCGGAAGAGCGGGAGCGTCCACATCGCCGGGTTCTTCGCGGGCGAATAGGCGTCGAAGAGGATCGCGTGCGGCTTCGGCCAAGCATCGGAAGCCGGCGAGGCCAATAGCGTCGGGAAATCGCCGTCATGGACCTCCCACTTCACCGTTCCGAGGCCGTTCACGGCCTCGGCCCTCTTCTCCGCCAGCAACGTTGCCACGAGTTCTTCGTGGCCGCTGAAGTAGCCGAGCGCCTCCGCATGACGGAGCGCGAAGCGGAGCGGTTCCAGTGTATGGTCGAAGCTCACGACGCGGACGCGGCCGGGCACGTCGCGCAACGCGCTCAGCACCGTGAGCACGTTCGCCGCAGCGCCGAGACCGACGTCCCAGACGACGAACTCGCTGTCTCCGTGGGCAGCGAGGCGTTCCGGCAGGCGCAGTTGCCGCACGTAGAGCGCCTCCGCTTCGGCGACGGGGCCGACGACCGGGTGGAAGGTCTCCCCCTCCGCGAGCGAGCGGACGCTCCAACTGCCGTTCTTGAGCTGTACCAGCTGGTATCCCATAGGTTTCACGCCCGTCAGCGGGCCGAGACCGGGACTTTCCGACAACCACCACCGGCACCAAGCAGAAACCGCGGCCCCCTCCGACTCTCCCGATCCCGGCGTCGCATCGAAGGCCCTCGTTATGCGAGGCATCGCGTCGGGGCTTTCCATCGATTGGATCGGCCGAAAGCGGATCTCCACCGGCTGCGGGTCGCTCGTTGAGAGGCTTGCCCCGGTCGAACGCGTCCGTGCCCGACCGTGCCGAGGAACGGCCCGTCATCGCCCGGAGACCAGGTCCCACCTCAGATATCGGCGGGCGTTGCCCGAGAAGTAATCCCCGAAATGACGCTCGGGCGCGGACGATCAACAACCGGTGTCGGCGGCCGACATCTTCTTCTTGGCCGGGCGGGTGCCAGCGCTGGAGCTCCGCCGGGACGTGCGCGGGTGGTCCGCCGGCTTGAAACTCTTGGCCATCGCCCTGGAACCGAAGATCTGGGACCACTTGCCGTTCTTGAAGACCGGCATGTATCCACCGGGCCGGATCTCGAACGGCTTCTTGCAGCTCCCAAGATGGTCGAATTTGACGGAACCCGGCTTGTGGAACGCCTCGAACCATGAGGGGTAGACGAAGTTCGACATCGCGATGGCGTCCACGTCGAACGCTTCCCGTTCCACGGCATCCGCCGTCTCGTAGGCATACCAGACGCCTTTCGGATCGAGTGCACCGAGCTGGATGCCGGGATCGACCAGCATCTCGGCCAACTCGTGGGACGCGGTGACCGAAACCTCCTCACCGTTGGAGACGGTGGTCCTCACGAAGACCTTGGACAGGGGCATCCCCGCCCTTGTGAGGTCGTGGTACCCGAGGGCGTCGGCCGCATCGGCGTCGTCGAGGAACAGGAAGCCCCAGTGGTCCTTGGGGATCCTGCCGTCCGGGGAGATCACCAGGCGGCACGGGGTGCCCCAGACCGGTGTGAAATGCCGGTCCGCGTAGACCTGCAACGCGGCGACAAGTTTTTTGAAGTCCGCGCCGAGCGGTGTCTTGGCCAGGTTGGCGCAGCTGATGGTCGGGATGGTGCCTTGGTTGAAGGCGGCGAGGATGGTCTTTTTCATATAAGGATGCTGGGTGACCGGATGCAGAAAAGGGCGTGCCTGGGCGGATCAGTTCTTCCTGGAGACGAGGCTGAAAACGCCGCCGATGAGGTCCGCCAGCCCGTTGATCGCGCGCGCGGCCCGGCCGGGGCCCGTGACGGAACCGGGATCATCGACATCATCGCGCCACTTCGGATGGTGGAAGTGGATGACGAAGTCGCCGTTGTAGGAAGCCGCCGCCTCATCGAACGCGATGTCCCCGATGGTGCGCCAATCGGCGCCGACGAGCTTTTTGTCGATCAGCCCCTCGATCTCGCCCTTGTCGGAGACCTGGATGTCGAACACGAGGCGGCGCTTCGGGAGGTCGCTACCGCGGTCGTAGATCTGGGCCAGCACCTCGTCGCGGAAATCGGCGGTCGCCTCGCCGCCACCGATCTTGGGGCTGGAGATCTTCAGCTGCATGTACCGCGGGCAACGCGTCCGCACGCCTGCGGGCTTGCCGAGCTCGGCGACCTCGTAGAGCTGGCGGACCGTCTTCTGCTTGTCGGCGCGGCCGAAGGTGAAGGCGACCAGGAGCAACGTGCCGATGTCGAACCCGCGGGCCGAGGTGGTGACGTCCGGCGCGTTGCGCAGCAGCGCGTCGTGGATCCCCGGCGAGAAGGCGGCACCGAGGTCCTCTTGGGTGATGAAGCTCGCCGTGCGTCGTCGGTCCTGAGGATCCAGTGTCGGAAAGAGCTTTCCGACCATCGACAGCGTCCGTTTCTCGCCGCGGCGGACGCCCAGACCGGTCGAATAGCGTCCGATCACGAGACCTTGGCTGCCCTTGCTGAAGTATCCGGTGTACGGCGTGTCCTCGGTGATGCGCCACGTGCCGGCCAAGCAGACCCCGTTCGGATGGAGCAGCCGGCGCACGCCCTTGCGCTCCGGCCCGCCCCAGCGGAGGTCGGCGTGGCTGACGAGGGTGCGCTTCGCGGCATCGAGGAAGACGAAGCGTTTTCCGATGTCGAACAGACCGGTCGCGAGGCCCCAGAACGTCGTCATGTGGACGGGAAGTGGTTTGTCGCCGTCCTGGCCCCAGGTCGTCCCGTGATACGGCTCGTCGAGGACGGCATCGCGGACTTCTTGGAAGGTCGACCCGACGTATTGCCGGTCGTCGATGGTCTCGCTCTGGCTCCCGAGCGTGTCGGCTTTCCCGGCCGCCGCGGCGCGGATCCCGCGCCGGACCCCGAACCCGTACAGCGCGACCAACCCGAGCGCGCCGATCAGGCCCGTCCCGCCGATGCTCATCAGCATCCGCCGCTGCGGCTGCGGCATGGACAGGGGATCCATCGTCCCGAGTTTCTTGGCCGCGACCGGTTGGACCATCATCAGCCCCAAGATGCCGACGATGACGGTGGAGATCCTGGCCGGCACCGTCCGGACGGCGAGGAACACGAGCCCCGCCGTCGCCGCGATCCCGATGACCAATCCGAGCCAGATGCTGTGCCAGACCGGCAGCGCGAGGTCGGGAAGGGCGATGGCGCCGGAATCCGGCGCGTCCGGGACGCGGTAGTCGCCGATCATCGTGCCCGGTTGCATGTGGTTGGTGGTCTGCAGTCCGGTCCATCGTTCCGCCAGATAGGGGAAATCCTTCCGGAACGGTTTGTCGTTCCGTGTCGCGCGGGGGAACTGCTTGGACTCGGCGTACGACAACTCGACGAGCAAGGTCTCGCCCGCATCGGCAAGGGTCCGGGCCACATCGTCCTCGAACCACCGGCCGTTCGGGAACTTCGCCGGCTTGCGGAGGTCGAACACCATCACGTCCGGCGCATTGTCGTAGTGGCGATGCGCCTCGAGCGGCGAGATGAAGGTGGCGAGGATGTTCTCGAAGAGGTCCGGTTCGCCGTGGACCTGCATGATCTTGGCGACGTGCCGGGACGGATGGAGGCCGTTCAGATATCCGAAGCGCGGCAGCTGCGTCCGCAAGGACCGGCCCACATGATCGCTCTGTCTGCCGTCCGGCGTGTGGGTCGTCGCCCAGAAGAAGACCGGTCCCCCGGCGGCCGGAGAGCCATCGGGCCGCCGGAGCCGCTTGAGAGGTATGCTCGCGACGATGCCGACGACGTTCCCGCGGAAGAACCGCGGGAAGATGAACGGGTCGTCGAAGATCCCGCACTGGATGTTGACCACCCCGGGTTTCCAGGCCGAAGGCCGGACGAGCTCGCCGGAACCATCGGCCTTCAGGCGGCCGGGGCCCACCATGTTGATCGGTCCCGGGATGCCTTCGATGCGGGTCTTCTCCAGGTCGAGGTCGACCTCCGAGTTCTCGGCGTCCGATTCGAACTTGAGATGAAAATCGAGCACGACCTCTTCGGCGATATGGTCGGGGTTGGCGATGATCCCGCCGTACAGCGCCTGCGTGGACGCGTCCTCCTGGTGCTGGGAGACCAGCCCGCCGCGTTCGGTCAAGAGCCTCCGGACCAGGGCATGCGCCTGGTCATGCGCGGCCAAAGGGACTTTCATCCCCGCGGGGATGGCGCGGTCGGCCGCATCGCTGGCGGCCATCGCTTCGGCGACCTTCTGGTCGAGATCGGCGAGGGTCGCGTCGTAGGCGCGGCCGTCCCGCGTCTTCGCCGGGTCGAAGAATCGCACCTCGGGATCGAGGTCGAGATGCACCCGGAACGAGTACTTCGGGACATCCTTGCCGATGCCCGCGATCTGCCAAGGCAGCAGCCGGCGCCGGACACAGAGGCTCACGATCAACTGGTCCGCCGACCCGACCCGCGCGGCGTCGAGGACCGGTGACCGATCCGCGTCGACCAGGAACGCGTGGAGGTCGGTGATGTTGGCGACCGGATCGTCCTGGAGCTTGAACGGGTTGACCGTGCTCATCGGATCCGCGTGGTCCGAGGCGCGCACGGGCGACAAGAACGTCGTGAAGGCGAGCAACGCGGTTCCGAAGAGAGGGAAGCGGAGGTTCATGGTCGGTCGGGTCTCGGGCTTGGATCTCAGCGGATCACGGCGGCGGCGGCCTTCTGACCGAGCCGGCGATAGCTTTCCCAGCGGTTCTCGTCGAAGAACTGGTCCGCCGTGGAATCCTGGGGGAAGTCGGGGTTGAGCTTGGCGAACCGCGCGACGTCGAGCGGTTCATCCCCGGTGAGGCTGGACTTGATCATGAGCAGCCACGAATCCGGTGTGCGGCGGTCTTGGTAGACGATCCGGGCGATCGCGGCGTGCTTGGTGCCGGGGCCGCCGTGGGACGGGTTGCCCTTGATGTCGCCGAGGCTGCCGATCGGCCCGTCGGTGAGGTGTTTGTCATCCAGCGCGATCCAGTGCCGCACGATCGCCGGCGGCACGGCCTCGACCGCGTCGCTCAGAGTGAACTCCGACGGATCGACCCACACCACTTCCGCACTGAAATCGACACGGACGGCCTCGACCCAGGTCCCGAGGTCGTCGAACGCGTACCCGACATCGCGCGTGGCGTCGGTGGCGATGATGAACGGGACCCGCCGCCGCACGAGCTCGTACAGCGAGCTGTTGTCCAGATGGCCGCCGTCCGAGAGGTTCCAGAGCTCGCACGAAGGGCCGCCGAACCGGGCGGTCCATTCCGACAGCAAAAGGAACTGGGTGCGGAAGACCGAGCTCGGGAGCTCCTTCAGGCGTCTCCACACGTTGGCTGGGTAACGGCCGGGCCGCTCGGTGGCGCGGATCCCTGAGTCCCACCAGAAGCCGAGCCGGAGGTTGACGATGCCCATGAACAAGGCCTCCAACGCGTTGGTGGACCGGCCGCGGCCGGTCGAGAACGCCGCGCCCGAGGTCCCCACCCAGTCTCCCAGCGAGAGCCCTTGGACGACCGCCGGATATCCATCGCGGCGCGCCAGCGGATGGAACGAACCGGGGTCCGCGTCGATCCGCAGGGCGTCGAGCGTCGGCGGCGTGTCCTGGTCGAGGTCGATGCCTTCGACCCAGCGGCGGAACCGGAGCCAGGCCGGGACTTCGACCCGCCGAGACCATGTGGCGAAGTACCGCCGGCCGACGCTCGCACCGAACGATCCCACGGTCATGAGCGTGCCCTTGCGGGTCGCGTCGTGCCGCTGCGACGCGTGGTCCACCGTCTCGTTGACGCAGACCGAGATCAGATGCAACGGGCCGCCGTGGTCCTCCGGCCGGTAGAGATGGTGCGGGATGTCGTCCCCGGGTTGGGCGATCGACACGTCGGCCGCGACGGCGTCCTTTCCGCTCGTCCGGTCGGTGTTCGTCGCTCCCAGGAACGTGCGGACGATGCGGGACGAGTAGGTGGCGTGGAGCGACGTGAGGTTGAGGAAATCGTACGCCCGTCCGAGCACCACCGAGAACAGCAGGGCGACCGACACGACGGCCCATGCCGTCACCGGCGAGGTGGCGAGGAACAGCTTGTGCGCGGCGACGTCCACCACGAACAACAGGAGCAAGGCGAGCAGCACCGCGGTCAGCTTGAGCATCGTGGCGGCGTCCGCCCCGTCGCCCTTCGGGAGCACGCGATCGGCCCAGGTGCGCAACAACCGGAGTCCAGGCGCCAAGGCGAGGAACACCCCGACCGCTTCGCCGAGATGCCGTTTCCCGGCGACGGTTCCCGCCAACGAATCGAGCCCGACCCAGACCACGGTCCCGGCGAAGAGGAGCAACGCCTCGCCCAGACCGCGGCTCAGGCGGTTGCGGGCGGCCGACCCTTCCTGTTGCAGTTGCCGGGTCGTCGTCTCGGGCAATCCGCGCCGCGCGGATTCCTGCCAGAGCCACGCGAGCCCGAGGATGCCGAGCGCTCCGCCCGCCCAGAGGCCGCTACCGGACAACCCGAGCGCGACCGAGGCGCCCGCGATCAGGACGACCCAAGCCGCGAACGGATACGGCGGATGCGCACGGTACGAGGACGTCTTGGGAGCCAGCCAGTAGCCGAGCGTCATCGGCACGACGACCCCGCCGAGCATCGCCACCGGGACCCACCACCAAGCGGACGGCGTCACCGGCCCCCACATCGACGGCCCTGGCGGATGCGCGAGCAGCCCGGAGAAGAGTGCCGATCGAGCGGTCCCGGCCAACAGCGCGAACAGCGCGAAGACCAGGGCTCCGACGACGATGTGCACCGCGAACAGGTTGCGGAAAAAGATGCCGACCGCGATGAGCCAGTCGTTGGTCCCGCTCGCGACCAGGTAATCCGACTGCGACCTGAGCCAGCGCAACGGGGCGCTCCGGTTGTCGGCGAGGATGTCCTGCGCTCTGCCGCACGGATCGCTCGAGCTAGTGACCATCTTCCGGGTGAAGAGCCGGCCCAAGAAACTTCCCGTGAACGCTCCGCCGGAGACGGTCGAGAGGAAGTCGATGTGGCGGAGCCGGCCCTTCGCCGCGAGTTCCTGGACCACGCCGAGCGAGAAGGTGGCGCTGCGGATGCCTCCGCCGGAGAGCGCCAGTCCGACCACGTTCCGCATCGGTCTCTCCGAGGCGCCACCGTCGGCATCGCATCCGGCGGCCGCCGCGGCGACCGGCCGCCGGGCGGGCGGCACGAAGACGTTGTCCTGGTCCACCGCCGCCACGGAGCGGCGTTTGGCGATGGCGGCCGTCTCGAGGTCGCGGATCTCGTCCGGGTAGACCGCGTCGCACCGCTCATGCAGGAAGGTCTCGGCAGCCTTCTCGCTGACCATGAAGATCGGCGCGAGGATGAAATAGCCTGGGATCTTCGGGAACACCGAGGCGTCGACGACGCGGAGCCCCCGGACGCCATGGACCCGGAAATGGCTGTCCAGGACGGCGTTCTTGTCGGACAGGTCCGCGGCGTCGGCCTGCCAACGATCGCTGCCGATGCGGCACGTCCCGCACGCGTGATGCCCCCACGCTTCGTTGATGATCCAGTCGCGCAGCGACCACGGTGGAAGGCCTTTGGCCGCGCGGCCGGCGTTCGCGGCCTCGAGGTAGCCGGCCGGCTGGATCTCCCGGGCGAACGCCGTGCCGGTCGCCTGGGTGATCTCGCGCATCGACCCGATCGCCTCGACCATCGCGTCGACATCGTCCGCCCAACCGGGACCGCCGCCCTGTTTCTCGGCCTGGTCGAATGAATTGAAACAGATGTCCGGCGTGTCGAGCGGGTCCGCGCTCCGGAGGCGCACGGTGCCGCCGTCGTTCCTCGTGTAGGCCTTGAGGATCACCCAGGTCCAGAGGTTCCGCTGGTCGCACGGCGCACCTTTGACCGGGCGCAACAGCTCCTTGGACCAGCGCCAATAATATCCGCGGAACGCCGCCGGGGCGCCGAACGTCAGGAGGTCCGGTTCCGGCCCGTCGGCAGCGGCGGATCGCTGGAGCACAGCGATGGTGCCGCCGTTGGTGGCGTACAGGCCTTCGCGCTTCGCCTTCCATTCCGCCAGCAGCTTGTCCTCCGGGTCGGTCGGATCGAAGGCGATGGTGTCGAGCGACCGCAGGTCGTCTCGGAGTTCGCTGACGACGCCGACCTCGTACCGGTCCTGCAGGTTCCGTCCCACACCGGGAAGCACGACGCGGCTGCGGATGCCGTGCTTGGCGAGTTCCGTCCCGGGTCCGATGCCGCTGAGCATCAGCAACTGCGGTGTGTTGAAGGAACCACCGCACAGCACGACCTCGCCCTTGGCCTGGAAGGTCGGTGTCCCCGCCGCAGCGCGATCCTCCGCGGCGTGCCGCACGAAAAACTGGACCTCGCTCTGCGGCTGCCCCCGGCCGTGCTTCGGGCTCGCCCGGTAAAGGTCATCGCCGCGGATGCCTTTGACGCCGATCGCGCGCGGGGTGCCGCTGGTCCCGGCCGCCCGGTCGAACAACACCTCGGTGACATGGACGCCCTTCGCGATGACCAAGCGGTCCGGGTGCGCCTTCTGGGTCTTGAGGATGAACTCGCGGACACCTGCCCGCCGGCCTTTCGTGGAATGTCCGTCCTCATCGCGGACCTTGTCGCCTCCGATGCCGGTCGGGATCAGGAACACGCCGCCGTCAGGGTTATCGGCCCGTGTCCCGTTGTCGTTGGGGTCGAAGGCCCGGACGAAACCCAGGGTGACCAGCATGCGCTTGAGCACCGCCGTCAGGGTCGAGCTGTCCTCGATCACCTTGAACGCCGACCGGACCAATACTTTGGTGAATTCCGCGTCGGTCGCCACGATCCGGGTGATCAGCTTGGGCGGGATGAAACTGGTCGGCTGCCAGCCCTTGCGCCCGTGCCCTCCTTCGTCGAGCACCGACTTCGGGTTGATGAAGCGCATGACGGCCAAGAAGGCCGTGTAGAACCATCCGAGCACGGCGGACAAGAATCCGCGGTACTCGTCGATGTAGAGGCACTGCTCGAACTTCGCGAAGTAAGGCCCCATGTTGTCCGGGCTCCAGGACTCGTCGCCGGTCAGGTCGGCGATCTGCTGCCAATCGCGGTCGTTGGGCCGGATCACGATCATCGCATGGTGTCCCGTGCATCCGCCGATGCCGGAACTCCGCGGATAGAAGATGCCTCCTTTGCCTCCGCTGCCGATCGGCGGCGACCCGGGCTTCGCCGGGTCCAAGGACGGGGACGACGGGTCCCGCTCGGCATCGTACTTGTGGTCCTCGCGCTGCCTCGCGTCGTCCTCGTAATGGCGGACCGAGTATTGCCAGCTCAGCGTCTCGTCCTCGGTCGATGCGCCATGGAACAGCGGCGCTTCCAGCACGGCGGTCGCGTCTTCCGGGCGCTGTCCGGACCGTTTCGCCGCCTCGGCCAGCGCTTCCTTCGGATCGTGGCCGGCCTCGACCAACAACACCTTCTTGCCCGCTTCGGCGAGGCGGCAGGCGAGGGGGCCGCCACCGGCCCCGGATCCGACGATGATGTAGTCGAACGGCGACGTCTCGGGCGAGCGGGCCGGGGCCTCGGACGTTGCCGCGTGGTTTCTTTCCTGCGCATCCATGGCGGGGCGGGGTGAGGGGCCGGGAGATCAGAGGGTCTTCAAGAACGCGATCAGGTCCTGTTTCTCGGTGTCGCTGAGCGACTCTCCGAACAGGTGTCCGCGGTCCATCACGAAGTCGGGGCACTTGCTCGCGTCCAACAACGGTTGGCCCGCGCGCCGGATGAAGAGCTGGTAGGCCTCGTCCCCGGTGAGGCCCTGTTTCTTGATCTCGGCCATCGCGAGGACGAGCGAGAGCACCGCCTTGGGCAGCTTCGGCGATTCCGGGTCCATGCTCATGACGAGGCTGACCGGAGTGCCCCGGGGGATGGGGCCGACCTGGACCGGGAACGGCCCGATCGCGACGTTGGCGACCGGGAGGGTCAACAGCGCGCGACCGTTGATGAAGCTGTTCGCCGCGTGACCGATCAGTGCGACGACGACGGCAAGGGTCGCGAAGAACGCCCGGGAGAAACCCGGCAGCGTCGGGCGCGCTTTCCAGCCGATGAGCAAGGCGACGACCGCCGCGCCGCCACCGGCCCACGGGCCCGCCCAGCGGAAGACGACGTACGCCACGGCGAGCAACAGGAGCCAGAGCAAGGTCCGGGCGGTCTTATCGCAATCGGGCCGGGCCTGGATGAAGATGACCCCGTAGAAAGCCAAGGCGACCGCGATGATCCACCACTGACCCGAACTGAGCTCGAGCAGACCGGCGGCGCCCATCAGCAGGACGCCGGCAGTGCTGCCGCCGCCGCCCAGGCCGGTCAACGCGATGCCGGCAGCGACGATCACCGACAGGAGCAACAAGGCGACCCCGAGGTAGCGAGGACGGTGTTTCCAGGCGAGGGCCGCCAAGAGCGCGACCCAGAAGACCCAGAGCCAGAGCGAGACCACGGCCGTCACGACCGGGCCGGCGACCCCCTCGACCAGCGGCCGGACGAACGCCGGCGCGAACGCGACGCTGGTGTCCTGCGGCACCCGGTAGATGAAGCCGGGATCCCGGGCGGCAGAGGGCGAGACGCCGCCCCGCAGATCGCCTGGACGTGTCACGACCATCGCCGGATCGATCCGCGGCCCGGCATCGCCGCCGGACTGGAGGGCGTCCAACCAGCGGAGCTCGTCGGCCGACAACACGAGCGACCGGTTCGCGCGCTTGTCCTTCCACAGCAGCCGCCGCATCGCGTCGGTGAACTGGACGAGCCGGCCCTTGACCGAAGGGTCGTCGAGATAGAGGCCCAGCGAGTTGTTGTGCAGATAGGGTGCCGTGGCCCACAGCGAGTTGTGGGTCGCCGGCCGGAAATATCCACGGCCGCCGCCCGGCGCGATGAAGGTGTCGGTCCCTCCGCTCACCGGGTTGAAGTAGGAGACCGCGCCGACGGCGGGCAGTTCCTTGTACGTGGTGGAGCTGAAGTTGTCCCAGACGTGGCCTTCGATGCCGTTGCTCGCGACCGCGCGGGCCGTCGAGGTGCCGACCAGCGTGATCGGGACACGGATGTCCGTGGAAAGATAGTTGTCGTCCCAGAAGGGGTGAGGATCGGTCAGCGGATCCCCCCCAAGGTCCTTGGTGGAGCGCACCAGGTCATGAAGACGTTCCTTGTAGTCCCTGTATGCGGGGCTCGCCTTGTAGGCGTCCCAATGGGTCGCATCCATCGGCAGGACGTACCATGCGTTGGTGGGCGCGGCTTGATCGGCCCACGACGCGCTGCCCGGTTTGTGCCCGAAGCCGAGACCGAAGCCCGCGGGTTGCTTGCTTGAATGACAGACCGCGCAGTGGTCGAGCCACACTTGGCGCCCGTGCTTCCGCTGATCAGGCGAGTCGAGGGCGAGCAGCGACGCGGCGGCCTTGCTCGGGGTCGCTCCGTCCGGTTCCTTGGCCGCGGCCAACTTCATCGGCTGCGTGCTCGTGTGCGGGCCGGCGGCGGGAGGCAAGGGGACGGTTGCGGAGGCGGCCTTCGGGACTCCGCCGCCCTGGTTGAGGAACGTGAAGTAGGCGGCCAGATAGGGCACGCGGTACCGGTCGTTGACCATCCAGTACACGGAGTTCTTCTGGCAGACCTCGAGGCTGAAAGGAATCTGCGGGCGGAACCCGATGAGCGGGTTGTGGCAGAGGTTCCACTGCTCGTAGAAGGTGCCGATGTTCAGGTACACACGGGCGAGGGCTCCGAAAGCGCCGATCGAATCCGAGCCGTCGAGCAGCACCCGCGGCGTGTGCCGCCAGTCTTGGCCGTCGTGCCGGACCGGCAGGCCGGGATCCTCGATGCTCGGGGCGAGGACGTTGGCCGGGCTCTGGCGCTCCGTCGGGTTCACCTCGGCGCGGGCAAGGCGCGCGTTGATGTTGAACACGGCGTTCATCGTGTTCGCGTTGACGATGTGGTCGGTGCTGACGAGCGAGGTGTCCACCGTGCCCGGTTGTTGGCTCGCCAAAAAATGGAACAAGAAGCTGTTCGGCGTCTGGAGGTTCCCGAACGCCGGCTGCGGTTTCCAATATTGGGCGCCGATGTTGGACGAGAGGTTCGCCCAGTCCGGCGCCTCCCGGTCGGCCGGCGGGTTCAGCGGATGCGGCCCGATATGGCAGAATCCGCACGAGACGCTGACCCGGAACGGCCGGACCAGCTTCGGGTCCACCGTGATCTTCGGGTCCGTGTAGTAGCGGTCGTGCGTCTCGAGCACCTGGTGGGTCCAATACGCCCGTGCCGTCGCCGGGCCTTTGCCCGGTCCGAAGAAATCGGGGTTGAAGAACAACCGGAGACCGAAGATCCCGCTGGGATACCCATAGATCGTGTAGTCCAGGCCGTCGCCGGCCGCGTCGAGTCTGGATTTCGTGTCCTCGAAAAGGGCCTTGTCGCCGGGTTCGAACAACGGCTTGCCCGCGTGGTCGCCCGGGATGACGGGACGCTTCGCATCGGGGTCCCACGGAGGGTTGCCGAGCACCGCGCCCTGGCTCCGGTAGCCTTCAGGAAGATCCGAATTGGCGTGGTCGGGCGCGACCGGAAGGTCGAGATAGAGCCCGAGGATGCGTTTCGACGGGTCCGTGTTCGACCGGTATCCCGGCTGGTTGATCAGTCCGGCCCGCACGAACCGGTCACCGCGCCGTCGTGAATCCAGCGTCACCAAGAAATCGGTGATGCCGTAGCCGTCCTGCGCCAGCCAGTTCCAGAAGCTCTCGTTGCCGGCGCCCCAGAGCAGCCACGTGTTCCGGCCGCGGATGGCGTCGCGCTCCTTGCCGTCGATCTTGCCGTCGCCGTCGGTGTCGAAATCCAGGGGCCGCAACTGCCCGTCCTTGCCCGACGGCACCATGTCCATCCGCCAGAACAGGTCGCGGGTCTCGGCAGGGAAACACTCCGGCGTGCGCGGTGTGATCTCGGTGCCGTTCCGGGTCCGACCGCCGAGCGCTTCGTCCAGCGGATGCCCCGGCACCGCCTTCTTCCGTAGCGCCTCGATGCTCTCGTACGGGTGCTTCGGTGGCGCCGCCTTCATGGCCGGGTTCGACGCCCCTGTTCCGGCGGGGGGCGGAGCGGCAGGATGATAGGTGTCCGCGAAGGTGGCCATGGCCGTGACGGAGGCCATCGCGACAACGCGGCGGAGCCGCAGGAAAGGGAGGGCAGGGGGCATGGCGGGGTTCGGTTCGGGTTGCCAGACGGAGGAAGGAGGCGTCCGCGGCTGGGGATCCCACTGTCTCCTCTAAAATGATATATAGGGTCAATGATAAATGATTGAAACGCAGCATATCCTAAGATATATTAGGTCCTACTAAACATCTTAGGGAAAAGATAGAATCCATATCCACTCGGGCCGTTGAAACCACAAACCTGGTTGCTGTCGGTCTTCGATGGTAGGTGCTTAGACCGGGCCCTAGGAGCCGTGGTTGTGCCCGTGTCGTTGTCGTGGAACCTGGTGGGCCAGAGATCGAAAGCCGTCCTTGCGCCCTCCCGTTCATCCCTCATCGGATGCCTGTGGCCACGGAGGGGAGCCCGTTTCGGGAACGCCGGTCTTCGCGACCGGCCGGCGCGGATCCAGGCGCGGTCCGATGGCGCCCCCGCGTCACGGAAGCCCGCAGAGGGACGGTCAAGCGCCGCTGCTGGCGGTCACTTCTTCCCGAGCTGGGAGAGGAACTTCACCAAGTCGCAGAACTCCGCCCGGCTGAGCGGGTCGGCGATACCGTCCGGCATCAGGGAACCGAGTTGGCGACGTTCCGTGATCTGCGATGGCCGAAGGTGGACGATCTTTCCGGAGAGATGGTCGAGCAAGGTGAGCTCCTCGGCCGACTCGCCGCGCAGGTAGCCTTGGTAGGTCGTGCCGTCAGCGGCCACGACCTCGTGGGCCATGAAACCTTCTTTCACTTCCTTCTGCGGTTCGAGGATCGCGCCGATGACGAACTCCACGGTCTGGGCCGTGCCGAGCGGGCTGAGGTCGGGGCCGATCTTTCCCGGCGTGCCGTCCACGCTGTGGCAGGCAGAACAGGCAAGGCCGGGCCGCATGAAGATATCGCGGCCACGGGCGATGTCGCCCAGGGACCGGACCTCGGCCGCCAACGTGGCCGGATCACCGAACCGGGCAGGCCCGGCGGCCGCTGGGACACCTGCGGACGTCTCCAGCGCCAAGGCCAGTGCTGCATCGCGGCGGCCGGCAGCTCCGAGCACCGCGAGCCCGGTCTCGGCGGCGGTCTTCGGGATCGTCTTGCCGGCCAAGGCGGCGGCAAGCGCCGGGGGACCGTCGCGCCGGAGCAGGAACGCCTTGAAGACCTCGGTCGTCGGGGCCGGGTCCTGGGTATCGGCGAGCCAGACAACGGCCGCGCGCGCCGCGGCGGACGGATCCAGCGGTACCAAGCGGAGGATGGCCGCCCGACGGGATCTGGCGTCCGGAGCCGTCGCAGCCAGGCCGCGGAGGATCTCGCGGTCCGGTTCGCCGCCATACATGCCAAGGGCGTCGATCGCGGCGGTGCGGAGCCCGGGAGATGCAGTCGTATCGACTGCATCGGCCGCCACACGGTCGCGCACGGCGGCGATCCGCCATGCGCCGGCCAACCGGACCGCGGCATCCCTCAACGCCGGCCGGTCCTGGGCGAGCAAAGGTTTGAGCAGCGCCGCCAGATCCCCTTCTGGACGGAGGTCGCGTTCGCGCGCCGCCGCGAGCAATGCGCCGAGGCTGCGGATGTGGGAGGCGGAGTCGTAGTTCGTGCCCGTGGTGTGTGCGCGAGCCGAGAGCAGCACGCCGAGCTCCTTCGGTCCGCCCGCTTCGGCGACGACCTGGAGCAGCCCTCGTTGGGTGGCCTCGTCAAGCGCGACCTCCCCGATGCGCCGCAGACGGTTCGCCGCGAGCGAGACGGTGCCGGCGCTGCGGTCGACACGGTTGAAGGCCGCGAGCCGGGCCGGCTGGCCATCGAACTTCAGGTCGCCGCGTGCCAAGGCGTCCTGCCAATGCGGCCGGAGCGCGTGCACGCACTGGGTGAAAGCATAATCGATCACCGGATCCCAAGGCAGGTCGGCCGCTATGGCGGCGGTCTCGACCGCGCGGGCGTCGGCGACATAGCTGCACGCGACCACGGCTTCGAGCCGGACGCGCGGGGACGGATCGGCGGCCAACCGGGCGAGCAAGTCCAACGGTCGGGGCAGGCGGTCCGCCCAGATCCCGGCGACGTGGGCGGCGTAGGCGCGCGCTTCCGGCGCCTTGGCGGAGGCCAACCGCGACAACAGCCCCGCCTCGACCACTTCGTGGGACGCATGGACGCCGAGCGCCTCGAAGAGCGCGTGCTCATCCGTCGCCGCCGGAGACGAGGTCCATGCTGCGAGCGCGGCCGTGACGTTTGCGGTCGGCCGGTCGGCGAGGACGCGCTTGGCCATCTGCCGGTACCAGCGTTCCGGCGAGGCGAGCATCGCCACGAGTTCGGGCGTCGGCAGCTGCGTCAGCCTTTTCCGGGGCACGAGAGGCCGGCCCTTGGCGGTGACGCGCCAGATGCGGCCGTGCGACTTGTCGCGGTCCGGATGGCGAAAGCTCGTCTGGTAGTGCCCGATGACAGGATTATACCAGTCGCAGAGATAGAGCGCGCCGTCGGGTCCGAACCGAGCGTCGACGACGCGGAAGGCGGTGTCGGTCGACTCGATCAAGGGAGGCAGGCGCTCGGCTGTGAAGCCCGACGCGGCATCAGTGAAGCGGAATCGTTCGACCGAGTTCTGGAGATATCCGCCGCTGACGGCCTCGCCTTGGTTGGCCGCCGGGAAGTGGCCGTTCTCGACGAAATCGGCGCCGCCGAATTTCCGCCCCTGGTTCCAGATCGAGCGCTGTTCCAGGAAGTGGTCGGTGCGGATCATCGCCTGCGTCAGGTGATGGACACCATGCCCGTTGCCGGCGAAGACGAAAGGCCGGCCCCAGCGGTCGAAGGCGTTGCCGAATGGATTGTGCGCGCCCATCGCGCCGGTCCAGAAAGGATCGAGGCGGAGCCGTCGCGGCCACAGGCGGAAGACGCCGGCCTGGCGGAGCTCCTCGATGCCCCACGGCGTCTCGACGCGCGAATTGGCGTGCAGGCCCTGGCTCATGAGCAGTTCGCCGCTCGGGCCCCAGGTGAACGAGTTCACCGTCTGATGCGTGTCGCCGGTGCCGAAGCCGCGGAGCACCACACGGCGGTCGTCGGCCTTGCCGTCGCCGTCGGTGTCGCGCAGGTGGAGCAACTCCGTCGAACTGCCGACGTAGAGCCCGCCGTCCCCGAGCTCGAGCCCGGTGGGCATCAGCAGGTCGTCGGCGAAGACCGTCGTCTTGTCCGCGCGGCCATCGCCGTCGGTGTCCTCCAGCACGACCACCTGGTCGCGGGCAGGATCGCCGGGCTTGATCTGCGGATAGGTGACGCTGCCGGAGACCCAGAGACGTCCGTCCGGATCGAAGCGGATCTGGATCGGTTTGACCACCCCGTCGACCTCCGACGCGAAGAGGTCCACATCGAAGCCATCGAGCACCCGGAAAGATGCCTTCTCAGCCGCGGGCGGATGAGGATCGTCCGCCGCGCCGAGGCGGACCGCCGACAGGCACAGGCACAGGCAGAGTAGCCCGCGAAAGACGCGAAGGCCCTCGAAAAAGAGAGAGGCTTCGGAGCTCTGAGGACCGGTGGCGGGACGACCGCGCTTCACGGGTCCAGATCGGTCCGTTCCCGGAGAGGATGTGCCACAGTGTTTCATTCGCTTGATCCGTGTGATCCGTGTGATCCGTGGACGTGATTTTTTCAGCGGCTGGAGTCCGGCGTCATCGGCGCGAGCTTCTCGATGCGGTGTTCGGCCTCGGCGATGAGCGGCACGAACTGCTCCAGCTCGGACGGGAACCAGCGGACCTTCAGGTCGCGATGGTCGCGGCTGCTCGGTTGTTCGGTTCGATCACCGGCGAGGAAGGCCCAGTTGGTCGGGCGCGTGTAGCGGAACCACAGCGTGTTCTTCTCCGCGACCGCGACCCGCACCGGCTCGAAGCCCGGCGCGCTCCATCTTCCCGCCACATCGGCGCGGCCGGCGCGCGATGCGACCTCGCCCAGCCCGAGCTGCCGGGCGAACACGGCAGCCACCCTCGCCTGGCCGGCCGGCGTCAGCTGCCATCCATCCCGGGTCAGCCGGCCGGGGGCGTTCTCTTCCGCGAGGCCGCGGGTGAGGTCGACCAACGTCGCGCCCCGTTGCGCCGCGATCTCCCGGATGGCGGCGGCGTAGCGGACGAGAACGGTGTTGTGGGCGGACAGGTCCGGGAGCGTGGTTTCGATCGGACGCTCGAACAGCGGAGGTGTCACCAGCACGAACCGCGGCGCGACCGCGGCGCACGTATCGAGCAGCTGTCCGTAGGCGCGGATGAAGTCGTCGACCTTCGCTTCGCCGGCCATCGATTCGGTCTGTCCGAACTGGACCACCACGACCGTCGCGCCGGTTCTCCGCAGCTGTTCGGCAAGCGTCGGATAGTTCAGCTCGCGCGGCCGGGCGAAGACGGTGTCGCCTTCCCATGCGAGTCCGCGGAACGAGAGATGATGGCCCGGCCCCGCGATCGTCAGCAGTGTCTCGAGGTGCCCGGATTGTTGGGCAGCGACGACGTTGGCGCCGCCGAGGAACGCGACGACGTCGTTCGTGCGGAGCGGGAAGGCCGCGGCGCCGAGCGCCGGGACCCCGGTGACGAACGCCACCATCGCGGCGCAACGGCATGCGCGCCGCACGATTTCTGTCATGAGGGTGCCCATGGGGATCGCCGTGGAAGTTGCCGCGGCACCCTGCGATCTGGCCAGCATCGATTGCCGAGGCGGCGATATGGCCGCACGGCCGGGCGTCAGTGGCCCGCCCGTAGGACGACTTCGCCCTTGAGGATCCGGTTGCAGCAGGTGAGCCGGAACTTCTCCGGGTCCTTGTTCCACTGGTCGAGCACGTCGAGCTCCTCGTCGGTGGGTCCGGAGAGGTTGTCCATGCCGCTGACGACCTCGGCGACGCAGGTCCCGCAGGAGCAATTGAAGCAACCGGCCTCCATCTCCACGCCCGCCGTCTCGCCGGCTTCGATGAGGTTCTCGCCGTCCGGGACTTCGGCGGAGACGTTGGAGGGGAGGATGGTGAGCTTGGCCATGGGACGATCGTGTCGTGAGACGGGGCGGAGAGATAGCGGGCAGGAGAACGAAGTCAACGCGCGGCCCGGGATCGGTTCCGTCGGGCGGCCTTCAGACGACGGCGACGGTGTTCACCAGTTCGCCGATGCCCGAGATCGCGATGCGCACCACGTCGCCCGCGGCGAGGGTGAACTCGTTGGCCGGAACGACGCCGGTGCCGGTCAGCAGCACGGCTCCGTGCGGGAACTCCTGGCTGCGGCACAGATAGCCGGCGAGTTCCGGGAAGCTGCGCTTGATCTGGTCCACGCCGGTCTGGCCGGCGAAGACCTCGGTGCCGTCGCGGACGATGCGGATGGAGATCATCCAAGTGCGGGCCTCGGCTTCGGACGCGCCGATGGTGATGAAAGGTCCGAGGGCGCAGGACGCGCGGTAGACCTTCGCCTGCGGCAAGTAGAGGAGATTTTCTCCCTCGATATCGCGCGAGCTCATGTCGTTCCCGATGGTGTGGCCGACGATGTCGCCGCGGGAGTTGAGCACCAGCGCGAGCTCGGGCTCGGGGACGTTCCATCTCGCATCGGAACGGATGCCGACCTCCCCGCCGGTGGCGACGACCTTCTCGGCGACTGATTTGAAGAAGATCTCCGGACGGGCCGCGTCGTAGACCCGGTCGTAGGCGGTGGCACTGAAATCCGATTCCTCCATGCGCGCCTTCTTGCTCCGGAGGTAGGTCACGCCGGCGGCCCAGACCTCCTGGCGGTCGACCGGAGCGAGCAGGGTCGCCGCGTCGAGCGGCACGCGGCGGAGGCTCCGCTTCGAGAGGTCCGCGATCCGCTCCGGAAGATCGGCGGCATCGAGCAGTTCCGCGAGACGGGCGACACCGGCGTCGGTGAGGTCGAGCAGCGTGGAATCATCCACGAGCAATCCGACGGAGGGCCACGGCGTGGCTGGAGAACGGAAGCGGCAGAGTTTCATGTGCGGCGAGGTTGGCGGGCGCGGGAGCCGACCTCAAGCCGGGATGCGGCCGGCCAAGGTCCGGCGGGCCGCCACGATGGGCCACCGCAGAGTGCCGGAGTGTCGGCCGGGGCAGGGCACAAAAAAGCGGAAGCAGGCGAACCTGCTTCCGCTCCGAAATCCTGGGCCGAAGCTCAGTAACGGCTGCCGCCGCCGCTGTAGCCGCCGCCGCCACCGCCACGACCACCACGGTCGCCGCCGCCGCCGCCACCACCACGGTAGCCGCCGCCGCCGCCGCCGCCGTAGCCGCCGCCGCCACCGGAGCGGGGACGCTCTTCCTTCGGCTTCGCCTCGTTGACGGTCAACGAACGGCCGTCGAGCTGCGCGCCGCTCATGGCCTGGATGGCCGCCTGGGCGGACTCAACGGTGTCCATGGTCACGAAGGCGAACCCGCGGGAACGACCGGTCTCGCGGTCGAGCATGAGGGCCACTTCGACCACGACGCCGTGCTGCGAGAACGCGTCCTGCAGCTGGTTCTGAGTGGTGTTGAACGATAGATTACCGACGAACAATTTTGTTCCCATATGTGATGTTTGCTGCCGACCTAGTTGCGAGTCTCGAACTGTTCCCGATTGTCGGGTTTCAAATCATCACTGAAACGTGTTCAACTGAAGATCCACCAAGTGCCGAAGAGCAAGCCGTCTGACGGATAGCGGCGGCACAATGCCTTTCTGTGGGCGGAGCACAAGTCGAATCTCATGGCGCCGATGCCGTCGCGGTCCGCGAGTGGATCGGACCCGATGTTCTTCCGTCGAGCCTCGCGGTTGGCCTCGGTGCCGGCGCGCGGTATCTTCCGCTCATGACCAAGGTCTACGCCTACTCCGGCTGCGGCACGTGCCGGACAGCCCTGAAGTTCCTCAAGACCCATGGAGTCGCGCACGGATCGGTGCCCGTCCGCGAGCAGCCTCCGACGATGGCGGAGCTTCGTAAGATGCTGGCTTTCCAAGGGGGCGCGGTGCGCCGTTTGTTCAACACGTCGGGCGCCGATTACCGCGCGCTCGGACTGGCCTCGACGTTGTCGGCGATGTCCCCGGATGCCGCCCTCGATCTGCTGGCGACGAACGGAAACCTGGTGAAACGGCCGTTCCTGCTCACCGCGGACGGCGGGACGGTCGGCTTCGACGAGAACGTTTGGCGAGAGCTCCTAGGCATCCAGGGCTAGCCGTCGGTTCTGGCTGTCGGTTCTTGGTTGCCGAAGGACTTCCGTCGGAACCACGCTGGCCTCCTCCCCATGAAAGTCGCCGCCACCACCGTCCTTCTGCTCGCCGCGGACATCCTTGTCGCGGCGCCGCCGGAACCCAGGTTCCGCGCGGTCGACATCGATACCGCGATCGGCATCGGTTATGGCTTGGCGATCGCCGATGTCGACGGCGATCGGCGGCCGGACATCGTGCTTTGCGACAAGGACAAGATCGTCTGGTACCACAACCCGGGCTGGGAGAAGCACGTGATCGCGGAAAAGCTCACCGAGCTCGACCACGTGTGCGTCGCCGCAGCGGACATCGACGGCGACGGCAAGGCCGAGATCGCGGTCGGCGCGGGTTGGAACCCTGGCGACACGGTCGGGTCCGGCGCGCTCTTCTATCTGGTGGCACCGGCCGACCGCACGCAGCGCTGGACGCCGATGAAGCTGCCGCACGAGCCGACGGTCCACCGGATCCGCTGGGCCAAAGACCGCGCCGGCAAGAGCATGCTCATCAGCGTCCCTCTCCATGGCCGGGGCGACAACCCGGGCAAGGGCGAAGGCGTCGGCGCCCGGATCCAGCGGCATACGCCACCGGCATCGCCGGGCGGCGAGTGGAAGGTCGATGTCTTGGACGAAGGGTTGCACAAGGTCCACAACCTGGAGCCGGTCCGATGGGGCGATGATCCTGAACAGGAGTTCCTCGTCGCGGCCAAGGAAGGTGTCTTCAAGCTGGGGCGGTCGCGCGAGAACGGACCCTTGATCCGCGAGCAGATCGGTTCCGGCGAGAACGGCGGTTGCGGCGAGGTCCGGCCCGGTTCGGCCGGTGGTGGCAAGCGCTTCGTGGCCGCGGTCTCGCCGATGCACGGCAACCAGCTCGTCGTGTTCACTCCGCCGATCGACGCGCCGGGCAAGCTCTGGCAGCGCCGGGTGCTGGACGAGACGTTGGTGGACGGCCATGCGCTCGCGTGCGGCGACCTGCTCGGACTCGGCCGGGACCAGATCGTGGTCGGCTGGCGGGCGATGGGGAAACCCAAGGCGGTGAAGGTCGGCATCAAGCTGTTCACGCCGATGGACGCCGAGGGCAAAGAGTGGCGGACCACCGTGGTCGACGACGACACGATGGCCTGCGAGGACCTCCAACTCGCCGACCTCGATGGCGACGGCCGGTTGGACATCATCGCCGCCGGTCGCGCGACGAAGAACCTGAAGGTCTGGTTCAATATACGCCCCTGAGCCGGCCGCCCGGCGAAGATCTGGTGGCGGAATCCGGTGATCCAGCCACGATTCCCGCCGCCTTCCCGATGCTTTCGGGAGGCGATTCCGACGCCGGCGTCCCGTGGAACACCTACCCCCATCGATCTTGGAGACCGCGTCCGTCGCGGCCCGTCCGGGCCTCTGGTAGGTCGGGTTCTACTTCAGGCACTTCCTTCTCATCGCGGGCCTCGGTATGCCGGCCGCGGTCTTGGGAGGCGTCCTCGTGGTCCGCGCTTGGAAGATGCCGGCGACCGCTCAGTGGTCGGTCCGCGGGGCGGTGGCGGCCCTCCGGACCGTGCTCTTGGCCGGACTGCTCGGCACCGCGCTGCTCGGACAATTAGAAGGTGGCCCGTCGGAGGTCATCTCGTTGGCTTTCAGTTGGACCGAGGTGATCCGGTTGGCTGCCGCTTATACGAAGGATACTTGGCCGGCGCCGCTCGGGAATTGGATCGGGTCCGGGGCCCTGCAGAGTTTGGTGCTGCTGCTCTGGACGGGCCTGACCCACGTCGGCGTGGTCTCCTCGGCGTTGCTGCTCGCGGGCGTCCGCGACTTCTCCGCGGAGATGCTGGGCAAGGTGATCCAGACCGCCACCTGGGGCTTGGTGGTGTTCCCCATGGGGGTGATCCAGACCCTCGGGATCCTGCTTCCGGTGAGCGGTTGAGCCGGAGGCTCGCCTGCCACGGGGCCTTGCCCCAGACTCGCCCCATGGCGTCCGCACCGCTCACCGGCCTCAATGTCCTGTTGCTCGACGACGAGCCGTTGCTGCGCCGCCAGCTCACCGCCGCCCTGGAGCGGCTCGGCGCCGATGTCGTCGTCGCCGACTGCCTCGGGGCCGCGCGCCGGCTCGCGTCCGAGATGAGCTTCGATTTCGCGCTGCTCGACGTGAACCTGCCGGATGGCCTCGGGACTGACTTGATCCGCGACAAGGTCTTCCCTGCCTCCACCGGCGTGGTGGTGATGACCGCGGAAGGCGCGGTGGACGGTGCCGTCGAGGCGATGAAATCGGGCGCGCTCGATTATCTCACGAAACCGTTCGAGCCGGCGGCGCTCGCCCTCGTGCTGGCCCGGGCACGGCAGACGCGGCAGAACACGCGGGCCGCCGAACATCAGCGCGCCGGGGCGCCGGAGCGGGATTTCTTCTTCGGAGGCGCCCTCGCGCCGCTGCAGGCGCAGCTGGACAAGATCGTCGCCGCCGACCGGCGGATGCAGACCGGTCTCGCGCCGGTGCTCATCCAGGGCGAGACCGGCACCGGCAAGACGACCCTCGCGCGCTGGATCCACGCGAACGGCCCGCGCGCCGCGGCGCCATTGGTCGAGGCGAACTGCGCCGCCATCCCGGAAAACCTCGCGGAATCGGAGCTTTTCGGCCACGAGAAGGGCGCTTTCACCGACGCGCGGTCGACCCGCATGGGGCTTTTCGAGGCGGCGGACGGCGGCACGCTTTTCCTCGACGAGCTGGCGAGCCTGCCGCTCGGGATGCAGGCCAAGCTGCTCACCGCGCTCGAGGACCGGCGCATCCGGCGCGTCGGCGGGTCGCGGGACATCCCGGTCGACGTCCGCGTCATCGGCGCCGCCAACCGCGATCTCCGGCAACTGGTGGCGGAGAAAGCCTTCCGGGAAGATCTCTACCACCGCCTCGACCTCTTCCGCATCGCCATCCCGCCCCTGCGCGAACGCGCCACGGATATCATCGCGCTCGCCGAATCGCTGCTCGCCCGCCAAGCGCGCCGGCATCACCTGCCGTCCCGGCCGATCTCCGCGACCGGCCGACGCCGGCTGCTCGCCTACGCTTGGCCCGGCAACGTCCGCGAGCTGTCGCATGAATTGGAGCGGGCCCTGGTGTTCGAGGACGGCGACGAGCTGGCCTTCGACCCGCTGATGGGCGCCGCCGGTGCCGACATCCCCGCGGTCCCGTCGGCCGGAGCACCGGCTGCACAAGGCGATTGGATGAGTCCCGGTTTCCGCTTCCCTGGATCCGGCTTCTCGCTCGAGGACGCCATCCTCCGGTTGATCCGGCACGCCTTGGCGCAGACCGAAGGGAACGTCTCCGGCGCCGCCCGGTTGTTGGGGGTGTCACGGGATTACCTCCGTTACCGGCTCGGCGGTTGGAAGGACGACAACAAGGGCGGATGAGCCCCGATCGGGGAGTATCCCCCAGCGCTCCGGAAACGGATCGGGGAACCGCCCCCGGAAAGGACCGGCATCCAAGGACGGAAGGTCCAGGAAGCGCAGGGAAAACTCTGATTTCTGCGCGATCTGCCGAACGGGAACGGTTGGCATCCATCACGCTTGGGAGGACGCAGCAGCGGGACGGGATGTTCCGCCAGAACGACAACATCACACCGTATCCAGTCATGAAAAAACTCAACAAGCTCACGCTCCTGGCCGCGCTCGTCGCCGGCCTTTCCGCCTTCACCCCCGTCCGTGCCGACGACAAGCCGGCGAAGCCCGAAAAGGTCGAAAAACCGGAAGGCGGCCCGGGAAAACCCGGTGGCGATGTCGGCATCCGCGTGCCGGACCGCTTCAAGGACGATGCCAAGCTCCAGGAGCTCATCGCCGCAGCCAAGATCCAGCGCGAGGCCTTCGTCGCCAAGCAAAAGGACATCGCGGCGGCGCTCAAGGGCTCCACGGCCGACCAGAAGGAGAAGATCAAGGAGCAGCTGAAGGCCAACAAAGACCAGTTCCTCGGGGACACCAAGCAGCTCCGCACCGATATCCGCGACCGCGTGAAGGAGCTCGTCGGCGAGCTCAAGGCCGGCAACGTCAAAGGCGCTGGCACCGAGGGCGCCGGCCACGGCCGTCGCGGCGGGAACTGATCCTTGGATCGGGACGTCCGACAGGGGGGCCGGATGGAGTAGTTGACACAACGGCCGGCGATTCCCTATGGGTCGCCGGCTTTTTCCTTGGCCCGGTCTCTTCGTACGAACCGATGTTCTCCTGCCGATTTCTTCTCCGCACGATCGCGGTGGTGTCCTTCGCGGCCCGGGCACTGTTCGCCGGGCCTTTCGAACGGTCCGTCCCGATGGCGGAGCCGGGCCCGTTTCTCCTCTGGGACACGTCGCTGACCCTCCGGTCCGGCGGCGGCCACGCGGACAACCCGAGTTACGCGCCGAGCTTCCGCGAGCCGTCCGGCTTCATGGCGCTCGGGGCCGATCTGCTGATCCTTCGGCTGCCGTCGGACGGCAACTCGGGCTATCTTTTCTTCACCGGCGACGATCGGCGGTTCTTCAGCGCCCCGAGCGTGCGAAAGGAGCAGACCTTCGCGACCCAGGGGCTGCTCAAGCACGAGTGGACGGATTGGACCGGAACCCTTGCTGCACAGCATCTGTTCGCCGACCAGGTCTTCGACCTTTCCGAGGAAGGCAGCGGCACCAACGCCCCGGTGCAAGGCCACGTCCAGGCCAGCGGCCACACCCTCGGCATCCGTCCCGCTCTGCGTCGTTCCCTCGGCGACGGCGGGTGGGCCGAGGGCGAGGTCGGGTTCGCGCGGCAGTATTTCAGCGAACCGCTCGACAGCTCCGGCGAACGTTCGATGAAGCTCACCCTCGGACGCCTCTACGCGCCGAAGTGCTCCCTGGAGCTGGCGCTCGCCGGATCCCTGCGGCTCTACGACGACTCGGCATTGCTCGCCGCGGACGGCTCTTATCTTACCGGCACCCGTGAGGAACTGGCGACCCGCGCCATCGAAGGGATCTGGCGGCACGCGTGGGGCGCGAAGGGCCGGTGGCGGACCGTTCTCCGAGGCTCGGCGACGCGCGTGGAGGACAACGGCCAAGGATATTTCGACCACGACACGCTGTCGGCTTCGGCGCAGGTCCAGTTCGAGTCCGGTCGCTGGACCGCCAAGCTCACCGGGAAGTTCGTCCGCTTCACCTATGCGGTGCAACAGGTGCCGGCGCCGGGATCCGGGGCGCGGGCCCGCGACGAGGTCACGGGCGAGGCGAGGCTAGAATACCGGCTGCGCCCGCAGCTCAAGTGCGTCGCCATCGTGTCGGAGGAACGTTCGCTCGGGAACTCCGCGTTCGACACCTACTCGGCGCGGACCGTCTCGGCGGGATTGGAATGGGACCTATGACCCCGCGCGGTCATCTTCTCAGCGGCAGCGGCCCCGGGACGCTCCGGACCATCCCGTGGGCTTCGCTTTCCGGGATCGTCTTCGCGCTCGTCTTTTTGGCCGGCGCGATCCTCCACACCCAGGTCCAGCTGCGGACCGAGCTGCGGACCCAGCTGGCCCGGCGCGACGGCGTGCTCCTGTCGGCGTTGCTCCGGCAACAGCTCGCGGCTCATGGCGAGGGCGTCCCGGCGGATCCATTGCTCGCGGTGCTCGAGACGATCCGCTTGCCGCAGCTTCCGGGCGTGCTCTCGGTCGGGCTCTACGACCTGGAAAGCCGTTTCACAGCCGCGGTCCCGGCCACCGCCGCGGAGACGCCGCTCGATCCGGAACTCGCCGCGGCGGCGCTACGGTCGAAGGTCGGCAGCCGGTTCCGACCGGACGCCGTGCTCGCGGGCGAATCGGTGCTGACCGATCCCGAGGCGGCTCCCTCGGTGCCGGTGCCGGTCTTGGAAGTGGTCGTGCCGGTGCCGGATCCGGAGACCGGTGCGACCGCGGGTTTCGCGCGGTTCCTGCTCCGGGGCGAAGGCCTCGCGGCCGAGTACGCCGAGCTGGATGCCAATCTGCGCCAGCAGGCCCTGACCGCCTTCGCTCTCGCCGGCGGCGCGATGACGCTCGTGCTGGGATGGGCCTTCCACCGGTTGGGCCAGTCCAACCGGCGTCTCCTCCGGGCCAATCACGAGCTCGCGCTCGCTGCCAAGACCTCCGCGGTCGGCGCGGTCGCGTCGCACCTGATCCACGGCCTGAGGAACCCGCTCGCGGGCTTGCAGCAGTTCGTGCTCGGCCGCGGCGACGGCGCGAGCGGAGGCGATTGGACCGATGCCGCTGCCACGGCGCGCCGCATGAAGGCGATGATCGACGACGTGGTCCGCGTGCTCCGCGAGGATTCCGGCGACGCCAGCTACGAGATCAGCACCGATGAACTGCTCCATCTGATCGGACGCAAGGTCGGGCCGCGCGCGGAGGAACGGCAGGTCCTGCTCAAGACCTCCGCCCAAGGTGGCGCCATGCTCGCCAACCGTGATGCGAACCTCGTCCTGCTCATCCTGGAGAACCTCGCGGTCAACGCGGTCCAGGCAACGCCGTCCGGCCGCGAGGTCTCGGTGACGATGCGATCGGTGCAAGGGCGGTTGTCCTTCGCCGTGACCGACCAAGGCCCGGGATTGCCGGCGGCCGTGCAGGCGGCCCTTTTCACGCCGGTGACCTCGACCAAGGCCGGCGGCACCGGGATCGGCCTCGCCCTGAGCGGACAACTGGCGCGCCATCTCGGCGCCGAGCTCGGCTTGGTCCGCACCGGCGCCGAGGGCACGGAGTTCTGCCTGCGCCTGCCGTCGGCGGAGGGGGCCGCGGTTCCTACGGGATGACTTGGCGGTCCCGGACATCCCGTTGCCCGGCGCGTCGACCCTCGCTACGGTAGGATCATCGCATGAACCGCCTGCCCGCCGCGCTCGTCGCGCTCCTGTTCTCGCTCGCCGCCGCGGCCGCTCCGCTCCGCTGGCATTGGTCGAACCCGTCGCCCCACGGCAACAACATCGCCGGCATCGCGTTCCACGCCGACCGTGGCTACGTCCAGGTCACCGACCACGGGCAGTGCTACACCAGCCCGGACCTGGCGACCTGGACACCGAACGACACCGGCACATCGAAGGCGCTGCGCTGCGTGCGTTACTTCGGCACACGGATGGTGGCCGTCGGCGAGTCGGGCCTCGTCCTGTGGTCCGACCAACCGGAGACCTTCAACCTTCTGGACCTCGGCACGGCGGATTGGTTGGAGAGTGTCGCGGCCTCGCCCACGAAGCTCGTCGCGGTCGGCGACAACGCGGCGATCTACACGAGCGACACCGGCACCAACTGGACACGCCAAGCCGTCGGCTTCTCCGATTGGCTGCGGGGCGTGGCCTACGGCGGCGGGAACTTCGTCGCGGTCGGCGAGAACGGCCGCATCGCTGTCAGCGCCGACGGGGTGAAGTGGAACACCCGCTCCAGCGGTTCGACGGCGCACCTGAGCAGCGTCGCCTTCACCGGCACCGTCTTCATGGCGGTCGGCGATGCCGGTACGGTGCTCCTCAGCAACGCCGGAGGGACCGCGTGGACCAAGCAGTCGGGCACCGGGGCCACCGGCGACCTGGGCATGGTCGCCATCGAAGCGGCCGGAAGCCGCCTCGTCGGCGGCGAGAACGAGTTGCGCTTGGACACGTCGTTCGGCTTCAGCTCGACCTGGACGGACCAGGTCGCCGTCTCGAAGGCCTCCCCCGCGCCGAAGGCCACCTACCTCGCGGCGTTGTGGGACGGCACGAACTTCGTGGCCGGCGGCCGCGGCGGCCTGACGGTCACAGGCAAGCGTCCGACGGCCGGCGCGGAATTCGGCTGGAGCACCTTCCCGAGCCCGACGCGGAGCTGGCTGTTCGACATCACCACCGCGGTGGGCACCGGGACGAACCTCTCGGCGACCTGGGCGGGCGGTGCCGTCCGCTACGCGACGAACCGGACGACCAACACCTTCTACGTCGCCGTCGGCGACCAGGCCACCATCGTCACCAGCGACAACGGCGCGGCTTGGAGCACTGCGTTGACCCCGGCGTCCTCGACCGGTGCCATCTATCTCGGCGTGGCCGGCGATACGCGCGGTCTGGTGGCGGTGGGCAACAAAGGCACGCTGTCGTTCAGTCCCGTGGACCACGTCGCGACCCTCGTCACGAACTTCTTCACCAACGGGGCCGTGGTCGCCACCGTCGTCTTCACCAACCAGGTGAACGCCCTCGGCCTCGGTTGGTATGCAGGACGGTCGCCGACCGCCGTCGACCTCCAAGCGGTCTGCGCCGGCTCCGGGACCTACGTGGTGGGCGGCGACCAAGGGTTCCTCGCCACCAGTCCGGACGGCACGAACTGGACCGCCCGGGCCAGCGGCACGACCCGGTTTCTCTCCGGGCTCGAAGCGTGGCCGGGCGGGTTCGTCGCGGTGGGCGACCAGGGCACCGTCCTCACATCGCCCGACGCGGTGACCTGGTCCAACCGGTCGCTCGCGACCACGAATTGGATCTACCGCGTGCGCTGGCTCGGCGGGCAGCTGGTCGCCGCAGGACAGAACGGCACGATCTACACCAGCCCCGACGCCGCGGTCTGGACCGCCCGCAACTCCGGCACGACGACCTGGATCAATGACCTCGAGTCCGTCGACGGGACCTACTTCGCGGTCGGGAACCAAGGCCTCTTGATCACGAGCCCGGACGGGGTCCGCTGGACCGCCGACACCTCGGTGATCTCGGGCAAATCGATCTACGGTGCCGCCACGCTCGACGGCAGGCTCGTCGTGGTGGGCATCGAAGGACTGATCCTCCGCACCCAGGTCGGTGCGTTCCCGGAGCCGGTCAGGATCGTCGATTGGCCGAAGCAGCCGACCGACCCGTTCTTCCTGTTCACCGGCAGCCCTGACCAGCGGTTCCGTCTCGACCGCGGCACCGACCTGAAGACCTGGGAGAACGGGGCCGCTCGCGAGATCACCGACCCGGCGGGCACGTTCCTGCTGCTGGACGACGGCACCAACAGCCCTCTCCATCAGTTCTTCCGTTCGGTGGACTTGCCTTGAAGCGAGGTGAGCGGCCCGAGATGCGGATACCGTGCCGGTCGCCCCCCGCACCCCGTTCTCTGCTCTCATTCCGCCAAATTCCCTCGCCTGCCACGGAGCACCTTCGTGATGCTCATGACATGTCCGGACCGCTCGAAGGCAAGTGCATCGTCATCATCGGTGGCACCACCGGATTAGGGCTCTCCGCGGCCCGCGCCGTGGTCGCCGCCGGCGGCCGGGTGGTCGCGGTCGGACGCGATCCGGACAACGTGGCCGCGGCGGCGGCGGCGCTCGGGTCCTCGGCCCGCGTGGTCGTCGGCGACGCCACCGACCCGGCCACCGCACCGGCGGCGATCGCGACGGCGGCGAGCGGGTTCGGCGGCTTCCACGGGCTCTACCACGTCGCCGGCGGGAGTGGACGTCGCCGCGGCGACGGACCGTTGCACGAGCTCACCGACGATGGCTGGGACTTCACCTTGGACCTGAACCTGAAGTCCGTCTTCCACTCCGCCCGCGCCGCGGTGCGGCAGTTCCTCGCCCAAGGCAGCGGAGGCAGCATCGTCCACTGCGGGTCCGTGCTGGGTTCGTCGCCGTCGCCGAAGTTCTTCGCGACCCACGCCTACGCGACCGCGAAGGCAGGCGTGGTCGGCTTGAGCCGCGCGGCGGCGGCCCGTTACGCCGCCGATGGGATCCGGGTGAACGTGCTCGCCCCCGGGTTGGTCGCGACGCCGATGTCGAAGCGCGCCCAGGACGACGAGGCGATCCTCGGATTCATCCGCACCAAGCAACCTCTCGATGGGGGACGCATCGGCGTGCCCGAGGACCTCGACGCCGCGGTCGTGTGGCTGCTCTCGGACGCCTCGCGGTTCGTCACCGGACAGGTCATCGCCATCGACGGCGGCTGGGAAGTGAGCGAAGGCCGATGGACAGAGGCAAACGACGAGTGACGAAGGCCGCGCGAAGCAAACTGACGGCGGATGCCTTTCCCATGGACCCACGAACGAAATCGACGCCCGGCGCCCGGTCCGCTGCTTACACGCTCGGGCTCGACCTTGGCGGCACCAGCGTCAAGAGCGTCGCGGTCACCTCGGCGGGCGAGACGCTCGGGCGGTTCCATGAACCGTTCGACCTGGGTCAGCCGATGGCCTTCGCCCGGTGCGTCGCATCGGTGGTCGCCCAGGCTTCGGACGCCTTGGGTGCTCCGGCGCGGATCGGGTTGTCCGCTCCGGGGATCGCCTCCAAGGACGGCCGATCGATCGCGGTGATGCCGGGGCGGTTCGATGGGTTGGAGGGGCTCGTCTGGGCCGAATTCCTGTCGCGTCCGGACGGCGTGCCGGTCCTCAACGATGCCCATGCGGCGTTGCTGGGCGAGGTCTGGCTCGGCGCCGCGCGCGGATGTCGCGACGTGCTCCTGCTCACGCTCGGCACCGGCGTGGGTGGCGCCGCGATGTCGGACGGACGTCTCCTCCGCGGTCACGTCGGCAAAGCCGGCCACCTCGGCCACGTCTCGTTGGATCCCGAGGGCGCGCCCGACATCTGCGGGACGCCCGGTTCGCTGGAGGATGCCATCGGCAACCACAACATCGCGGTGCGCACGGGCGGACGCTTCAGCACCACCCACGATCTCATCCGTGCGTGTGCCGACGGCGATGCAGCCGCCCGTGAAGTCTGGCAGCGCTCGCTCCGCGCCCTGGCGGCGGCGCTGGTCTCGTTCGGCAACGTGCTCGACCCGGAGGTCGTGGTCCTCGGCGGCGGGATCGCCCGCGCGGACGAGGCGCTGTTCACTCCGTTGCAAGACCTGCTGGCAACCCGTGAATGGCGACCGGGAGGGCAGGGGATGCGCCTGGTCGCGGCCCTGCTCGGCGAGCATGCCGGCGCCTACGGAGCCGCTTGGAACGCCGCTCTCTCGCCGACCGATACGAGGTGAACCGGCCCGGTGTCGGTCCTCGCAGGACGGTCCCGGTCGGGCGCATCGCCGGGATCCGGGCCGCCGCCGCCTTCGGTCCACGTTCGCGACGCCGCGCCTCGGTCGCAAAGCGCCCTCGGCGAGATATCCCACGATACCTGTAGAGAGCCGAGGGCCTGAGGGCCTCACCGACGCCACGACCGGCTTGCGTCTGGATCTTCGCGCAATATCGTCACCGACTTTATGCCGCTGTCCGCTCCGCTCTCGCTCCGTCGCGCCGTGCTTGGCGCGCTTGCCATCGCAGCCATCGTGCCCGCGCTCGCCCAGCACAAACTCGGGCCTCAGGGCAGTTTCGACGCCCCGAAGATCGCCGCCGCGTCAGACGAGGGGGAAAAGAACCTGAAGCGCTTCCAACTGCCTCCCGGATGGAAGGGCGAGCTTTGGGCCGCCGAGCCCCAGGTGGCGCATCCGGTGGCGTTCGACATCGCCGATGACGGGCGAGTGTTCGTCTCCGAGACCTTCCGGGCCTGGCGCGGCGTCCCGGACATCCGCGGCATCATGGATTGGCTCGACGAGGACCTCGCCAGCACCTCGGTGGAGGACCGGCTCGCGGAGATGAAGCGGCATCTCGGCGACGAGGGGATGAAGGACTACTACAAAAACACCGAACGTGTCCGCTTGCTCACCGATCCGACCGGGACCGGCAAGGCGACCCGGTCGCAGGTGTTCGCCGAGAACTTCGCCACCCCGCTGGACGGCGTCGCCTCCGGCGTCCTCGCCCGCGGGAACGAGGTCTGGTTCGCGAACATCCCGAACATCTGGCGCCTCCGCGACGCGGACGGCGACGGTGCGGCCGATTTCCGGCAGAGCATCAGCTACGGCCACGGGATCCGCGTCGGCTTCCTCGGGCACGATCTCCACGGCCTCACCTGGGGACCGGACGGCAAGCTCTACTTCAGCATCGGCGACCGCGCTTCGGTGCTGAAGACCGAGGGCCGTGTCGTGGGCACGCCGGACAGCGGCGCGGTGTTCCGTTGCAATCCGGACGGCTCCGAGATGCAGATGCTCTACAAGGGCCTGCGCAACCCGCAGCAGCTGGTGTTCGATGAATGGGGCGACCTCTTCACCGGCGACAACAACTCCGACGGCGGCGACCAGGCGCGCTGGACCTATCTGATCGAGGGCGGCGACAGCGGTTGGCGCATCGGCTGGCAGTTCTTGGAGCAGCCGAATCCCCGGGGCCCGTGGAACTCGGAGAAGATGTGGTATCCGCAGAACGAGACCCAGCCGGCGTTCATCACCCCGCCGATCAAGAACATCTCCGCGGGGCCTTCGGGCGTCAGCTATTACCCCGGCACCGGGCTCGGACCGGAATGGCAGGGGACCTACACGCTGTGCGATTTCCGGGGCAGCGGCGCCGGGTCGGGCGTGTGGAGCTTCAAGCACAAGCCGAAGGGAGCCAGCTTCGAGATCGTCGAGGACAAGAAGATGGTCTGGGCCATCGAGGCGACCGACGCCAAATGGGGTCCGGACGGCGCGTTCTGGATCACCGATTGGGTGGACGGCTGGGAAGGGGTCGGCAAAGGCCGCATCTATCGGTTCCATGACCCGGCGACCCTCGGCCGGCCCATCGTCAAAGCGACGCAGGCGCTGCTCAAGACCGGGTTCGCCAAGCGCCCGGAGAAGGAGCTGCTGAAGCTGCTCGCGCATCCGAACCAGCGCGTGCGCCAAGGCGCGCAGTTCGAGCTCGCCGCGCGCGGCGACAAGAGCGTCCCGGCGCTGGTGAAGCTCACCAAGGCGGGCAACGAGGTCCATGCCCGCTTGCACGCGATCTGGGCGCTCGGCCAGGTCCAAAGCCATGCCCACAAAGCGCGCCGCGAGGCGTCGTCGGTGGAACTCGACGCCTTGGTGCCGTTGCTCTCGGACGCCGATGCGCATGTGCGCGGGAACGCGGCCCGCGTGCTCGGCGATGCCGGCTACGCCAAGGCCTATGACGTGCTCGTCAAGGGGACGACCGATAGCGATGCCCATGCCCGCGCGCTGGCGACCATCGCCCTCGGCAAACTCGGCAAACGCGAGGCGGTACCGGCGTTGTTCGCATCGCTCAAGGCGAACGCCGACCGCGATCCGCATCTCCGCCACGCGGCGGTGACGGCGCTCGTCGCGGTGGACGACTTCGATGCGCTCCAGGCCGCGATCAAGGACCCGGATGCATCGGTCCGGATGGGCGTGCTGCTCGCGATGCGCCGGCTCCAGCGCAACGAGATCGGCGCGTTCTTGGCCGATGCCGACGACAAGATCGTGGTGGAGGCCGCGCGTGCCATCAACGACGAGCCGATCTCCGGCGCGATGGACCTGTTGGCGGCCCGGATCGCAGGCCCTGTCATGGCGAGCAAGGCCCTGGCCCAGAACGTCCCGTTCTTGCGCCGCGCGGTGAACGCCAACTATCGCCACGGCACGCAGCAGACCGCGGCCCGGTTGGCCAAGGTCGCCACGGACGCCGTGTTCCCGGACGACGTGCGGGCCGAGGCGTTGGATGCGCTCGCGGAATGGCCGAAGAACGCCGGACGCGACCGCATCACCGGGCTCTGGCGTCCGACCGCGTTCGCCCGCGATGCGAAGGTCCCCGGCGCCGCCGCGAGTCCGGTGGTGGACGCGCTCCTCGCCGATGCGCCCGAGAAGGTCCGGACCGCCGCCGCGCACGCCGCGGGTGAGCTGAAGATCGCTTCCGCGTCGGGTCCCCTCGCCAAGCTGGTCAACCAGAAGCTCGGGAACGCCGCGTCACGCGTGGCGGCGTTGACGGCGCTTTCCCGGTTGCAGACGCCCGATTATCCGGTCGCCTTGGAGGCAGCCCAGAAGGATCCCGAGGAGGCGGTCCGCAAAGCTGCGCTCAAGCTGAGCGTGGATGCCCCGCCGGCGGTCGCCTCGGGTGCCGCGGCCGCGCCTTCGACGGGTTCCGGCCCGCTGGCGAAACTGATCGACGTCATCGCCCACGGTTCTCTGGCCGAGAAACAGAACGCCTATGCCGCGTTGGCGAAGCTTCCCGGCGTCCAGGCCGACGAGTTCATCAGCCAACGGGTGGCTGATCTCGTCGCCGGGAAGATCCCGGCGGTTCTTCAGCTCGATGTGCTGGACGCGGCTGCGGCCCGTCCGGCGCTCAAGGCGGCGGTCGCCGGCTGGGAGGCCGCGTTGCCCAAAGCCACGGAGTTCGACGTGAACCCGTGGAAGGTCTGTCTCACCGGTGGCAACGCGGAGGAAGGCAAGAAGGTGTTCCTCGAGAAGGCCGAAGTCAGTTGCGTCCGGTGCCACAAGATCAACGCCGAGGGCGGCGAGGTCGGCCCCGAACTCACCGGTCTCGGCGAGAAGAAGGGCCGCGAATACCTTTTGCAGTCCTTGCTCTATCCGAACGCCTCCATCGCCCAAGGATTCGAGAGCGTCTTGGTCACGCTGAAGAACGGGACGACTTACGCCGGGGTCATCAAGTCGGAGACCGATGCCGAGTTGGAGATCAATTCGCCGGAGGACGGCCTGCTCAAGTTGAAGAAGGCGGAGATCACCGCCCGGGAAAAGGGCCTGAGCGGCATGCCGGACGGATTCGGAGGCGTGCTCACCAAGCAGGAGATCCGCAACTTGGTCGAGTTCATCGCGACCTCGAAGTGAGGCGTGCGCCCGGCACCGGGCGATACTCATCGAAGGCGCCGGGAGGGAAGGCCGGTCCGGTCGGGCCCTCGGCGCCCCAAGAATCATTGAAACCCATGGTTGGGAGGGCTCAAGCTCACCCGGAGTGTTGACAGCCAGCGCTCGGGTGTGTAAATACAAAGTAGTTACACCGCATTGGCGATCGCTTTACGAACGGCTCCCCAAATGGAGTTCGACTGGAACAACCCGCCCTTCGCGTTCGATGGATCTTTGAAGGTCCGGGACATCGAGGAATCCTTCGAGGACCCCTTCGCGGTGAGGCTTTTGCCCGATTCGCCGCGATTCGGGGTGCAGGCCCGGTATTTCAGCTTGGGCAAGTCGGCATCGGGTGTCGGAGTGTTCTGCGTGTACCGGACGAACGGGCGGGTGATCCGGGTGATCTGTGGACGGGGCTTCACCGAGGCGGAAGAGTTCTTCTACCAACGGAAGGTCAAGCAGACGATGGAGGTCTGAGAATCATGGCACTGAACGTGGTAAGTGCTTGGGAAGAGGTCCCCTTGTTCGACAGCGAACAGGCGGAGGCGGCGTTCTGGGCCGACAGCCAGATCGATCTGCGGCTCATGGAGGGAGCGACGGCGGCGGGTGCGGAGCTCTCGGAATCGGTGACCATCACCCTCCGGATGGATCCGCGGATGCTGGGCCGGATCAAGCGGGTCGCCCGGGAGCGCTACTTGAACTACCAGAGCATGATCAAGCAATGGTTGAGCGAACGGATGGAAAAGGAATTGAAGGATCGTTGACGGTTGAGGAAGGCTGGTCGGACACCTTAGGGCGGACATGAAATCTTCCGGTCATATCTTGGGCGGCGCGAGCCGGCCCGCTGCGTCGGTCCGCCGTGCGGTCGCGTTCACGCTCATCGAGCTGTTGACGGTGATCGCCATCATCTCCGTCTTGGCCGGCTTGCTCGTGGGCCTCGCCCCGATCGCCACCACGCGGATCCGCGAAGCGCGGCTCAAGGGCGAGCTCAACGACCTCGTCACCGCCATCGAATCCTACAAGGCCAAGTACGGCGTCTATCCGCCGGACAGCTACAACGCCGACAAGAACGAGGTGGATGCGGTGGTCAACCCGCTCTACTACGAGCTGACCGGCTTGGTCGTCGTCAATAGCGGGGACACCGGCTACTTCGAGACGGTAGATGACGCGACCCGTTTTCTTCCTGCGACCGCGCAACAGTATTTCCATCGCGACGGGTTCCTGAACGCGGCGACCCGCGACCGGTTCCGCCGCCTGTTCCGGCACACCTTCAAGGCCAGCCAGCACGCCAGCGTCCTCCGGACCGCCGGGGCCGGGACCAAGAATGCCGAGGTGCTCACGGTGGGCTTCGCGGCGGATGCCTCCGGCAAGAAGAACTCCGGGTTCGCGTGGCCGTTGAACGACGCGCGTCATCCGCAGCCGGTCCCCACCAATCCCGGCCTCAACCCGTGGCGCTACGTCTCGACGAACCCCACCAACAACCCCGGGACCTTCGATCTCTGGGCCGAGGTGATCGTCCGCGGCCAGAAGAAGACCTACGGCAATTGGAAGCAGTGAACCCGCGCCCCACGTCCCGAACCCGTCCTCCCGTCATCCCATGAACCTACGCCCGCATCTGCGCCGCCGTCAGCCGAGCGCCTTCACGCTCATCGAACTGCTCGTCGTCATCGCCATCATCGCCATCCTCGCCGGCATGTTGTTGCCGGCCTTGGCGGGCGCGAAGAGGTCGGCCAACAAGAGGAAGGCCTCGGTGGACATCAGCAACCTGCACGCCGCCATCACCGCGTACCAGGCGGCCTATGGACGCCTCCCGTCCTCCCAAGCGGCCCGCGCCGAGGTCAACGCCCAGTACCCGGACTTCACCTACGGCACGCAGCAGAAGGGCGTCCAGGTGTTCGATTCCAAGGGCGTGGTCAATTACGACACCGTGAAGAATATCGGCGGGAACACCGACCGGCAGCTGAGCAACGCCGAGATCATCGCCATCCTGACCGACACCTCTCTGGCCGCCGACAAGTTCCCCGTCGCCAACGCCTACAACGCCGTCAACGACACCGACAATAGTCCGGTGAACTTCAAGTCCGCGTTGAACCCGCAGCACAACACCTTCCTCAACATCAAGACGGCCAAGGGCTACGGCCCGAACGGCGTCGGCGAGAACGACGGCGTGTACCGGGATCCGTGGGGCCATCCCTTCATCGTCACCCTCGACCTCGATTACGACAACCGGGTGCGCGATCCGTTCGGTGCGCAGTGGCCGGCGTCCGACGACCGCTTCCGCAGCATCAAGGCCAGCGCCGTCGTCTGGTCCTTGGGGCCGGACGGAAAGGTCGATTTCACCAAGGGCGTGAACGAGAAGGGGACCGTGAACGAGGACAACCTCTACAGTTGGCGCTGATCTGCGACGTACGACCGAGCTTGCCATGAATGCGCCTTGCCCCAACCCAGCCGGACCCGGCAGCGCGCTGCCGCCGCGCCGGCAGCGCGCGTTCACGCTGATCGAGCTGCTGGTCGTCATCGCGCTGATCGGCGTGCTCACGTTCGTGGCGGTGCCGGCCTTCAAGGGATTCGGGCAGACCAACACCTTGGCGGCCGCCCAGCGGCAGGTGCAGGACGACCTCGCGCTGGCGCGGCAGTTCGCCATCAAGACCCGCTCGCCGGTCTATATGGTGTTCTTCTCGCCCGCGGCGGACCAGACCGCCAAGGTCGCGGGGGTCCACAACCAGTTGATCGCGCTCCAAGGTTCGGGAGGCACGATCGGCGAGTTCGCCGCCAACGCACTGCGGGTGATGACCAACGTCATCGCGTCCTCCCATTCCAGCTACGCATTCTTCGCGGAGCGCAACGTCGGCGACCAGCCCGGAGTCGTCCGGCCGAGGTACCTCACCGCCGGCGGCACGCTCTGGAAGACCTTGCCGGACGGCGTGGTCTTCCCCGAGCAGATGATCTTCCCCTACACCAGCACGACGTCCGGGGCCTTGGTCTTCACCAATCTCCAAGCCAAGCCGGTCCCGTTCCCGCTGGCCCCGCCGTTCAAGGAGCTTACGACCGTCCAACTCGATAGCATCTCGCTCTACCTCCCCGTCCTCGCCTTCGACGCCCAAGGACGGTGCGTCCGACTGGACGACAGCCAAGTGCCGAGGATCCCGCCGTCGCTGACCGCGCAGTTGCGGGACGGCTTCGTCTCGGTCGGGCTCGGCAGCGTGTTCGTGCCGAGGGACAGCGTGCAGACCAACAGCTTCGATTTCGGCCGGGCGGCCGATGTGGTGGAGACGCCGCGGGGCAACTTCACCAACACCATCTTCCGCGTGAACGGCCTCACCGGCCGGTCCAAGCGCTTGTTCTGGGGGACGCAGCCATGAACCCTGTCCGCAACCAATCGCCGCGCCGCGCCGCGGGCTTCACCATGGTGGAGCTGGCGCTCTGCATCGCCGTGGTCGCCATCGCGATGGTCGCCATCATCGGCGTGCTCCCGGCCGGCCTCAACGTCCAGCAGCAGAACCGCGAGGACACCATCATCGACCAGGATGCGACGATGCTCATGGATGCCCTGCGCAACGGTGCCATCCGGTTCGACGACCTGACCAACTACGTCGACTACATCGTGGTCGAGCGGGGGCGGGTCAACGCGGTCCGCGGCACCGGCGTCGGCGTCAACGGCTTCGTCGGCCAATGGTTCAACGGCACCTTGGGCAATGTGCCGAACCCCAAGCGCAAGCTGACCACCTCGCAGGAGATCATGGGACTGCTTTCGCTGCCGAAATATGATTTCGCCATCGAGACGGATACCCCCAGCTACACCAACCGCGTCACCGCCCAGTTCCGCGCCTTCAGCGGCGCGCTGAACGACAAGGTGCTGCCCCAGCGCGTGGACGACATCCCGCCCGCCGGTCAACTCAACTTCGCCTTCCGTTATCTCGTCACCGTCGAGATCGTGCCCGTGGTCTCCCGCCCGATGGACGCTTCGGATCCTGTCGGGCTCGCCCAGCAAGGGGTGATGGGCGGGAACCTGTACGACGTGCTTTTGACCTATCGTTGGCCGGTGGTCGGCGAAGAGATCCCGGCCCGGGTCGGGTCCGGTCTGAAGACCTTCCGCACCCAGGTGGCGGCGCGGCTCCGCTATCCGGTGGACCCCTCCACCGGGTCCATCACCAACATGCCGGGGACGGACATCCGCATCCGCCGGTTCGATCCGGGCAGCCCGTGGAACCCGGCCAGCCCGGTCAACTGACTTCTAGCGAGCCGCGTATGAACCTGCGAGACCACCACCCCGTTTTACGGGCCGCGCGCCGGGCGTTCTCCCTGCTCGAGCTGCTGGTCGCCATCGGTCTGCTGACCGTGGTGATCCTCACGCTCTACGCGATGTTCGACCAGACGCAGAAGGCGCTGCACGCGAACATCTCCCAGACCGATGTCATGGAGTCGGGCCGGTCGGTGATGGAGCTGATCGTGCGCGACATCGAGCGCGCCCAATCGCCGAACCTCGCCGGAGCGATCAACCTCGCCATCCAGAAGTCCGATTTCGTCAAATCCGCCTCGGCCCCGGACACGTTCATCCCGCCGGGCACCACCGATGCCAAGCATCGCGACTACCCGCTGAACAGCCTGTTCTTCCTTGGGCAGGCCCAGAGCAACCTGTGGACCGCGTTCGGCTTCTACGTCGGCCACAATGCCGATGCGAGCCGGCAACCCGATGAGACCTTGGGCACACTGTACCGTTTCCAGGATCCATATGTGCAATCGGCGCGCGGCCTCGCCGCCGCGGACCGGTTCAGGGCGTTCTACATTTTTCCGAAATCAAGCAGCTACGCGCTGAACCGTCCGGATCCGCAGGATGAGAAGAACTACCTGAATCGCTTCCACCGCGCGACGAACTCCACGCGCCTGCTCGACAACGTGCTCTTCTTCCGCGTCCTTCCCTTCGGCCGCGAAGGTCTGCCCATCGACCAGAACACCCTCCGGACCTACTTCGCTGCGACCAACCCGTTGGCCAAAGGCATCACGGTGACGAACCAAATCGCGTCCCCGTACTTCAGCACCGGTTTCACCGGCACGGCGCTGCCCTCCGCCGTCGAGATCGAGCTCGGCATGCTCTCGCCGCGGCTGTGGACCCAGTACACCAACCAGGTGAGCTTCAACCTGAAGACGAACTTCCTGGCGAAACACAAAGCGGACATCCTCGTGTTCCGCCAACGCATCCCTCTCCGCACCGCTCTCCAATGAACCTCCACGCCGTCCAGGCCCGTCGAGGGATCGCGCTGGTCATCACGTTGATCATGCTGTCGGTGGTGACCATCACCGCCGTCGCGTTCCTCGCCGTGAGCCGCCGTGAGCGCAGCTCGGTGGCGGCCGCCGCCGAGCAGATCGACGCCCGCTACGCCGCCGATGCGGCGCTCAACCGGGTGAAGGCGGAGATCACCTCGGGCATCATCGCCACCACCAACCGCTTCGCCTACGGGTTGAAGGTCTCCACGAACTTCATCAACCCTCGGTTCGACCCGACCAAGCCGTCCGCCGCCGATCTGCCCGCCGGCTCCACCAACGCCTTCAACCAGTTGACCAACGTCAACTACCTGATCAATCCGAAGAACGGGACGCCGTTCCAGCTCCCCGGCGACAACCTCGCCTACCGGAAGATGCTGGCGAACCTGTACTACGACCCGCGTCCGCCGGTCTTCTACGCCACCAACCGGAATCCCCGCCTGCCGACCGAGTTCCGCTACACGCTCGACCTGAACCGCAACGGTCGCATCGAGACCAACGGCCTCGTCATCCCTTCCGACCGCACCGGCCGCACCAACGGTTTCTTCCCGCAATCCATGGTCGGTGATCCGGAATGGGTCGGCGTGCTCGAGAACCCCGACGCGCCCCACTCCGGCACCAACCGCTTCCTTTACCGCTACGCCTATCTGGTCGTCCCGGCCGGACGCACGCTCGACGTCAACTCCATCCACAACTCGGCCAAGAACGTCAACGCGACGGCGGATCTCTCCAAGTTCAGCCGCAACGAGGGCGTCGGCGCCTGGGAGATCAACGGCGCGGGATTCCTCGGCGCGCTGAACACCAACATCTGGTCGGCGAACGAATATTTGTCGTATGACGCGGACCGGGCTGCCTTGGCGAGAGGCCTGGCCTTCGACGACGCCAACAGCCTCGTCCAAGCGCGACGCCGCGACGCCGGGAGGATCGATCATCCGCCGTCCACCGCGGCCAGGTACTTCGGACAGGAGATCGGGCAGACGGTCGATCCCAGCGCCCAAGCTCGCCTTGCCAACGGACGAGTGGATCTCTATTCCGACGGACCCTACCTGAAGACGGTCGCGGATCTGCGGAAACCGCCGACTGGAGACGACCAACCTGCGTCGGCTTGGTCCGGCGGCGACTACACGAACGCATTCACCGACATCAACCAGCTCTTCGATTCGTCGCTCGGGTTGGGCACGAGGCTCACCGGCATCGACAGCCGGCCCGGAGTGACCTCCGCCCGGAGCACCTACGACAACTACACTTTCTACCGACTGCTCGGCCAGTTGGGCACCGACAGCACGGATGCCCGGTTCGAGACCGGTTTCGACCGCAGCCAGACCATCCGGACCTTGTCGACCGGCATCCTGACCGAAGGTGCCTACTACCGCCGCGCGAAGCTCAACTTGAACTACCGGCAGACCGATCCGAACGGCGGGGAATCCGTGAACGCGAGCGTCGCCGGCTTCAATGATTGGACGGCCATCAACTGGTTCACCAACGCGGTCCATCGTCTGCTCCTCACCGAGTTCACCAACGGCCTGCCTTATCTGCAGGCGGACGTCGATCCCGACCTGAGCCTCGGTCTCGCCATCCACGGTCAGGTGGCCGTGCGCTCCTTTTCGCCGGACGCCTCGGGCCGGCCCCGTTTTGCCCTCACGAACCACACCTACAGCGCCCAGGCGCACCGACTTCTCCAACTGGCGGCGAACATCTACGACTACTCCAACCACCGGACCAATCTGCCGAGCAGGAGTGGGTATCCGTATGTCCCGTCGGTGTTCCAGCCGGTCCTCTATCGCGCGACCTACCTGAACGACCTGAACCGGTTCCCCCGTTTCCGGAACCGGACTCTGCAGCCGGACAACTTGACCCGCCTCGGAGGCTTCGTCGAGGTGACCCGCGCCGACACTTTCCTGAACCTGCCGTGGGTCGATCTGGAGGACCCGGGTTTCAATGCCCTGTTCGGGCGAGGGTTCGACCTCAACTCCATCCGCTTGAGCACCGACCGTCCGGTCGTCGGCCAGAACGTCGCGAACGTTCCCCGGGCGCGGTATGTCGGCGTTCCATTGGTGATCGGCGCCAAGAAGGGCTACCCGAATTTCAACGAAGGATTCTGGCAATCCGCGCTCCAGGTGACCCGCCGGCTCTTCGTCCTGAAGACCCGGGGCAGCACCACGCCGGCGCTGGCGCTGACCGAGACGCCGTTCGTCGGCGGGAACGGCAAGGGTGTCGCCACCGAGGCCCAATACCGTTTCGACCTCCGCCACAACGTCTCCACCGAACTGTGGAACTCGTACAGCAACGCGTTCCCGCGGGGCGTCCGCATCGTCGTGACCAACGTCCTTTCGTTCGGCCTCTACAATGTCCTGCCCAACGGCACCTCCAACTTTGTCCAAGGCACCAACAACTACATCCGCGGCACCAACGTCCTCTTGACCTCAGGCCAGTGGGAAGGCGGGCAGTTCCGCACGCCGCTCAACGAGCTGCTCGGCTACAGTTTCGTCTACGACCACATCAACGGCCGTTCTTACGGGGTCAATGAGACCAACCGAGGTCGGGTGAACGTGGTGGTCACGCCGCCGGTGTTGGACTTGTACGTCACCAACCGGCTGTTCTACGCCTTGGTGGACACGGTCAACAACGCCGTCCTCGACTCCGTCAGCTTCAAGAGTGTGGTCTCCGAGACCAACGTCCTGCGCTTCCTCGAACTCGACGGCAGGAGCGGCACCTCCGCGAACCTGCCGGGCATCCGCCAAGCCGCCGGCACCGAGCTCCGCATGACGGATTTCTGGCGGACGAACCGGTTGGCGATCGGCGGCACCGCCGGCATCTCCAACCAGATGGCCGTCTCCTTGGGCAAGGCCAAGGTGAACGCGACCCTGTGGCGGAACCCGTTCGGCAACATCGGCGGCACCACCCAGGATCGGGTCAAGGCCATCAACGGCCTCTACTACTATCTGTACCGCCAGTTCCCCACCGACCCGGAGCTGCAATTGTCCGATCTGCCGAGCCAAAACGCAGCTCTCCAGCGGCAGATCGCTTCCCAGTTCGCGGGGGTCACCAACGTCCAGGTCGGCTTCAACCCGTCGCCGACGATCTATCTCACCGACCGCCGCCAGGCGAACGACCCGTTGGTCCATTACACGTCCGAGGATTTGCAACCGGGATACAGCCTGTTCAGCGATTCGGGGAACTACAGCGAGCTGCTGACGTCCGCTGGCCGCATCGATTCGCTCCGCGGCGGGTTCCAGTTGACCACGAACTCGGTGGCCAATCTCGCCGGCCTGCCGATCAACCAGAAACTCGGCCTCCGCGGCGTGGTGGCCTATGCGCCGTGGGGCAGGGACTCGCAGCTGCAGCTCCGGGCGACGGCCGGGACCGACACCGGCCTCAACACGGCCTACGATCTCGCCTACAAAGACCCGTTCATCAGCCGGTCCGACGACTGGGCCTTCCCGACCAATGCCCAGACCAAGCTGCCCAACATCGGACACCTCGGCCGCGTCCATCGCGGCACGCCGTGGCAGACGGTCTATCTCAAATCGAAGGTCGCCGATCTCGGCGTCCTCGTCGACCGCGTCGGCGCGAAGAAGAGCTGGAGCGCTTGGTCCGGCAGCCAGGCCACCCATCCGGTCAACGACTGGAAGCTGATGGATCTATTCACCACCGCGGTGAACGACAACGCGGCTCGCGGCCTGTTGTCGGTCAACCAGACCAACATCGCCTCGTGGTCGGCGCTCCTCTCCGGCGTGCCCTTGCTCACCGATATCAAGAACGCCGCCGACCCCGTGCCGACGCTCTTGCGGCCGGATTCCCCGGAGCTCCGGCAGGTCCTCGCCGGATACACGACCCCGGCGAACGTCTTTGTGCCGGGCCTGCTCCAGTGGCTGAATCCGTCGAACTCCCTCGCCAAGGTGGCCGCGGGTTTTGCGCCGACGCTGTTGGCCCCGGGCGGCTATTTCACCAACCTCGGTTCCATCCTGTCGGTCCCGACCCTCTCGGACCGTTCCCCGCTGCTCAACGCGAAGGTCGATTGGGCGGTCCACACCAACGTCATCGACGAGGTCGTGGAACGCATCCCGCAACAGGTCTTGTCGCTGATGAAGGCCGATGAGCCGCGGGTCGTGGTCTACAGCTTCGGCCAATCGCTGAAGCCGGCGCCGAACTCGTTGGTCACCACCCCGGGCCGCTATTTCGGTCTCTGCACCAACTACCAGGTCACCGGCGAATCCGCCACCCGCACGCTCCTCCGCTTCGACGGTCCTCCACGTGAACCTCGGACCGTGGTGGAAGACCACCGCACCCTGTTCCCGAGCAATTGATCGACCGTCATCATCGGCCGCGCCTTTCCGCCTGAACCGCCCGCTATGTCCTCGCCCCGCCGCAACGTCCTCGGTGCTCTCGCTCTGCTCCTGCTGTGCTCGGTCCTGGGCTGGCGGGTGATCCAACGGCACGGCAACGGCCGCGACCTGGAGCGCTTGGTCGCGGCACGGTCCACGACGACCACGACGACCACGGCGGCTCCGGCGGCCGCGGCTTCCGTTCCGACGGTCGCGTCGCAGCCGATCTCCAAGTGGGTGCCGACTCGTTCACTGGCGGCGGGCGAAAAGGCGAAGTTCACCGACGCCAAGTCCACCAACCGGCTCCGCAACACGGCGGCCAGCGCCGACCGGCTCGTCCGGGAAGGCCATGCATTGCTGCTCAGGAACGCGTTCGTGGACACCGCCAGCGGCGAACCGCTCGCCATTCCCTCGGCGCTCCGCTCGTCCGAACCGGGCGCCTACGTCGTCCAGTCCAAGGGCCCGATCGGACACGCCTTCCGGGCGCGGCTGGCCTCGGCCGGTGCGCGGATCATCGGCTACATGCCGGTCGATGCGTTCTTGGTGCAGGCGACGTCCGCCGCTGCGCAGTCGTTGGCCGATGCCCCCGAGACCGCCGCGGTGCTCGCGTATGAACCCTATTTCAAGCTGGAGCCCGGCCTGCTGCCGCTGGCGCTGGCGGCCACGGCGTCGGTCGATCCGCTCAAGCTGGTCCTGACCGTCCCGGAGCCGGACGCGACGATGCCGCAGATCACCGCGCTCGGCGGACGCGAGGTGTTCCGGGAACGCGGTGTGGACGGCACGTTGGTCACGGTCGAGGCGCCTGGATCGGCGCTGGTGCCGTTGGCCCAGGTCGCCGGTGTCCACTTGATCGAACGCTGGCTGGCCCCGGTGTTCGCCAACGACAAGGCCGGCTATGCGCTCGGTTCCAGCACGGTGGCGGAGAACACCGATTCCTACCTTGGCCTGACCGGCGCCGGCGTACTGGTGAACATCAACGATTCCGGCGTCGATGCCGATCATCCCGACCTGACCAACCGCGTCTTCACCGTCGATTCCGTGCCCGCGATCCTCCGTGATGTCGACGGCCACGGCACGCATGTCGCGGGCATCATCGCCGGCAACGGCGCCGCGTCCGCGACCGTGGCAGGGACGCCCCAAGGCTCGGTCACCAACGCCCGCTTCAAGGGCAAGGCGCCGGCTGCCGAGTTGTTCGTCTTGCCGGTCGACCTCATCCAAGGCCCGGCGTCCGGCGATATCTACCTGCAGGAGACCGCGGCGCGGACCAGCCGTCGCAAGAACCCGGACGGCGAGCCGCTCATCTCGAACAACAGCTGGGGCTATGGTTCGACCGAGTACGGCTCGCACTCGGCAAGCTACGACGCCGCGGTGCGCGATGCCCTGCCAGAGAAGTCCGGGGACCAGCCGATCCTGTACGTCTTCAGCGCAGGCAACAGCGGCTTCGGCGGGGACAACGGGCAAGGCGGGGACTTCGACAGCATCAACACCCCGGGCAACGCCAAGAACGTCATCACCGTCGGCGCGCTCGAATCTTCGCGCGACCTGACGAACTCCATCGTCACCGTCTACACGAACACGGACCCGGAATCGCTGTTGATCACCGTGGCGATCGGTTCGACCTTGGTCCGCCCCGATCTCTGGCCGCCCTCGGAGACCAACCAAGACCTCACCTACGAGACGAATTTTCCGTTCGCGGCGCTGACCGACAGCGCGTTCCAGATCGCCGGATATTCCAGCCGTGGCAACATCGGCATCGGCACCGAAGGCGATTCCGGCCGGTTCAAGCCGGACCTCGTCGCGCCCGGCACCTTCGTGCTCTCGGCCCGTTCCTCGCAGTGGAGGTTGGATACCGATTTTCCCCCGGAGCTGTACCCTGACGACTACAGCCTCTTCCAGGACCTGACCGCTGAAGGTGCCCCGTACTACCGTTATGAAACGGGCACCAGCATGTCGGCCCCGGCCGTGGCGGGTCTGCTCGCGCAGATGCAGGAGTATTTCCAAGGCCAGCCTGGCCGACGCCCGTCCGCCGCGGGCTACAAGGCGCTCTTGTTGAACAGCGCCCAGCCGACCAGCCCGACCTATTTCCCGGACACCAAAGAGGCAGGGAACTACGGCGGTTGGGGCCAACCCAACTTGCCTCGCGCGCTCTCCGGTCGGGTGAAGACCGACGGTCAGTCGGTCGGCTTGGTCGAATCCGATGACGCCGGCCAATCCATCGGCCTCTCCACGGGTGAAGCACGTTCCTACAGACTGGACCTCGCGGAGGATGCCGCCAATGCGCCGCTCCGGCTGACGCTGGTGTGGACCGATCCTCCCGGCAATCCCGCTGCCGCGGCGAAGCTGGTCAACGACCTCGATCTGGTGGTCTCCAACACCATCACCGGCGAGGTGATCTACGGGAACGACTTCGCGCCGGGCGTGGGCACCAGCGCGGTGCGGGCGACCAACGATATCAGCCAGTTCGACCGCCTGAACAACGTCGAGCGGATCGTGTTCGATCCCGCCGGCGGCACCAACTTCGTCATCTCCGTCGTCGGTTATCGGGTCAACGTCAACGCCCGGACCGACCACACCAACGCGATCGTGCAGGACTTCGCATTGGCCATCGCGTCGGCGGCACCCGTCGGGACGAATGCCGCCGCGCCGGCCGGGACGCTGACCTCGACGGTCCCGGCGCTGTCGCCTCCCGGAGCCGGCCGCGGGATCGTGACCGGCGTCACCAACGGCGGAGCTCTCTTCAGCGAGCGGGTCGGCGCCAATTCGCCCTTGGTCAACGGTCGCATCGGCCAGACCAACCAGTGGCACTTCTACACCTTCACCAATTCACCGGGAACGAACCTCGACATCTTCACCGTGTCCGACACCGGGGTGACCAACTACCTCATCAACGGCAGCAACGTCGCTTTCGTCACCTTCCCGGTCGGCAACCTTTCCCGCTCCCGCACCAACGGCCCCGACATCGATCTCTATGTGTCCACCAACGCCGCGCTGCTCGACCTCGCGCCGGATGTGGTGAAATCGGCGTCCCGCTCGGCCGGACGTGACGCGAACGAACTGGTGTTCTTCACCAACTCGCCGGTGGACGGCATCGTCTATTACGTCGGCGTGAAGTCGGAGGACCAGCAGGCCGCCGAGTACGGTTTCATCGGCATCAGCTCCAAGGAGCCGTTCAACCGGGTCGATGCCAACGGGGTCAACCATCCGCTCTCGATCCCGATCCTGCAGCCGATCCCCGACGGTACGCCGAACCTGCCCGGCTTCGGCCTCTACCTGTCGATCAGCATCATCCCGGGCGAGGTCCGGACCGTGACACCGCGGGTGACTTTCACCCACCAGAACTTCGGCGACCTCTTGGGCAACCTGTCGCATACGCGGAGCTTCGCTGTCTTGGACAACCATGGGCAGATCCTCCGGAACGACTACGGCACCAATGTCGTCGTCACCTACGACGACCTCGGCCAAAGGGCGCTTCCCGGCCGTGCGCGCTCGGACGGGCCGGGATCGCTGGTGGACTTCATGGGCTTCCCCGGCGTCGGCGCCTGGTTCTTCTCCACGTCCGACAACGCCCGCGGGAATGTCGGCCGGATCAACGGGTTCGACCTGGGTCTCTTGCCCAACGATTTTGGCGCGACCTTCGTGGAGCGGTGCGTGGACGGCGGCCTCATCGAGTACGAGGTCATCAATGTCCCGGCCGATGCCAGCAAGATGACCATCACGGTCACCAACATGGACCCGGCCTTGCCGCTGGAGGTCTTCATCCGCCGCGAGGAACTGCCGGACCTGACGGATCCTGCGAACAACGACAAGCACGCCACGATCCTCCCGCCCGGCGGCGACGTCGTGCTGGGTGTGCGCGACAGCCCGCCGCTCCAGGCCGGGCGCTACTTCATCGCGGTGTACAACCCCCACGGCGTGCGCGTCTGCTACCGCATCCGCGGCCGGCTGGAGCGCGAGCTGGACAGCACCTTCTCGCGGACCTTCACGTCTGACGGGCCGTCGGATCTCACCGATCGGGGCGTGGCCTACTCGAAGATCACCATCAACGAGACGCGTCCGGTCAGCGCGATCCAGGTCGGCATCCGCGTCGAGCATCCGAGGGAATCGGACCTGGCGATCCGCTTGGTGAACCCGGCCGGCGCCAGTTCGTTGCTGGCCGAGAGCCGCGGGACGACGAACGGGCAGGGCTTCGGCAGCGAACTGGTCACGGTGAACGGAGCGTTCTCGCACTTTGCCTTCGTGTATGACCGGGCATCCACCCGGGGCGTGCTCTATGTGAACGGCGTCAATGTCGCGGAAGGGATGTTCCCGGGCTACGCGCCGGTGACCTCGACGCCGCTCTACTTCGGTTTTGATCCGTCGCCGGGCGCCACCACGGGAGCCAAGCCCAGGTTCGATGATTTCGCGCTGTGGGGCGGCCCGCTGCGCTCGGTCGAGGTCTTGAACATCTTCCGCAACGGCCTCGGTGGACTCGGCAAGAACGCCGACAGCGCCAGCTCGACGTTGATCTCGCTCTGGCCCTTCGATGCCGACGGCACGGACCACGTCGGGACCAACGACATCTATTTTAGTAAGGTCGCGATTTCCCGCGGCGGTCGGATTGGATCTTTTCTCACAGTCATCTCGGACGGTACCGCCGATTCCGCGCTGGCATCGCCGTCGCTCGATGTCGCGAAGGGGCGCGGATTCACCTTGGACGGATGGGTCGGCGCTGTGACGAAGCCCGACGTGGCCATCGCCGGCTGGGGCGGGACCAACGGACTGGCTCCGGTGGTGCTCGCCAACGCGACCGGTGAACTGGGCAACGGCCCGGGCTCCGTCTCCGTCTTGCTGAGCCGCAGTCCGCTGCGCGTGCTGAAGTCCCCCGCGGGCTCGATCACGGCCACCGGGAAGACCACCAACACGCTCTACGCCATCTTCACCGAGCTCACCAACCAGACCTCTCAGCTCATCAAGTTCGCGGAACCTCCGTTCTTCACCGACACGCGGACCCGGCTGATTGCCAAGTCGGGCTTCAACACCATCACCACCAACAACGATAAATTTTACCGGCCCGGAGACCTCATCGATGGATGGCTCGTGGTGAGCAACCTCGTGCTGGGTTTGTCGGACGCCAGCGTGTCCTATGAGGGTGTCGGCTGCATCTCGCTCTTCCCGCAGCCGAAGCCGACCCGCATCCGACGGACGATGGCCACCCTCCCGGGCCGATATTACACCGCCAGCTTCGCCTATCGGAAATCGCCCAACGCCTCTTCGGCCGTCGCCCAGGTCGAGTTGCTCACCGGCGGCGTCCCGCTCACCACGATCGACGCCACGAGCCTGTGGCAGACCAACGCGTACACCTTCCTCGCGGTCAGCAACACGCTTCCCTTGGATGTCCGCGAGACGACGAACTCGAAGAACGGCGTCCTGCTCGATGCCTTCCGGTTCATCGAGGAACCCACCGGATATTATCTGGCCGAAGAGCCGATCAAAGCGGCCGCCTTGGTCAACGCGCTCGGCGACTGGCGGCTCGAAGTCACCGACGGCCGCGGATCGCAGGTCGGCAAGGTCCTGGGTTGGCAGATCACCTTGACCTTCGCGCCGACCAATCCGGTCGCGGTGCTGCTCACCAACACCTCGCCTTACGCCACCCACGTCGTCGGCAACGATATCAAGTACTTCATCGTCGACGTCCCGCCCGAGGCGGCCCGGACGACGAACTTCCTGCAGAGCCTGACGGGAGGGCCTCTGAACCTGCTCTTCGCCCAGAACGGCATCCCCGACGGCAACCAACCGGAAGATCACGTCCTCCTCACCGGGGTCGGATCCACCGGCGGCACGTCGGTGCTCACGACCAACCTCCCGCCCGTCCTGGTGCCGGGCCAACGGTACTATCTGGGCGTGCAGAACGCGGCGCCCGGCGCCTCGAACAACTTCGCGATCCGCGTCGACCTCGGCATCGACGTCGTCGCTCTCTCCGACGGCATCCCGTACATCGTCGCCTCGACCAACGACGCGCACGGGTTCTTGCCGCGCGGGCTGATCGACTACTACAGCTACGACGTCTCCACCAACGCGATCGGCGTCCGCTTCGCCGTCACCGACATCAAAGGCGACCTGGACCTGATCGTGGGCCGCGGCCCGCGGTTCCCGGACCGGCTCAAGGCCGATTACGCGAGCTCCAATCCCGGCACCGAGCCGGAAGAGGTCTTCATCACGCCGGAGAGCACGCCGGTGCCGTTGACGGCCGGGCGCTGGTATCTCGGGGTCTACTCGTTGGGCGCACCGACCGCCCCGTACCGCTATAGCATCGTGGCCGAGGAGACCTTGCCCATCATGCTGACCAACCACGTGCCCCGCGTGGACAGCATCGCCACCAACGGCGGCGCGCTCTTCTACGCCTTCGATGTCCGTGGCACCAACGCGACCTCCGCGACCTTCACGGTGACCAACCTCACCGGGAACGCCGACCTCTATCTGCGGAAGGGCTTGCCGCTGCCGGTGCCAGGATCCTTCGACTACGCGAGCGAGAATCTGGGCACGAACGCCGAGCAGATCGTCATCACGCCGACGAACTCGCCGGTGGCGCTCTCGCCCGGCCGCTGGTTCCTATCGGTCGTCCCGGCACCCGATCAAGCGGTCTCGTACACCATCGTCGCCGACCTGGTGGTTCCGCCGGATGCCGTGACCGATCTGGTCGACGGCATCGGTTTCGCGGATTCCAAGGACGCCGCCGAAACGGTCCGCCGCTATCGGTTCACCGCGCCGGCCGGGACCAGCGGGATCCTGTTCGAGCTCTACGGCATGACCGGCGACCTCGACCTCTTCGTCGCGAAGGACGTCTTCCCGTCGTCCACGAACGCTTTCTTGTCCAGCGTTCGGAGAGGCCTGCTCTCCGACCTCGTCGTGGTCCGTGCGGACGCCGCGACGGCCGATCTCGTCGGCACCTACTATCTCGAGGTCCGCGGCCCCGCGGTGGGCAACGTCGCCTTCACCGTCCGCGCCGCGACCCGCAAGGACGGCCTGCTGGTGAGCGGGCAACCGATCGTGGCGGTCGTCTCCGGTGATCCGCTCTCGCTGAGCTTCGACACCATCCCGGGCGAGACCTACAAGCTGGAATCCACCACCGATCTCTTCGCGGTGCCGGTGATCTGGAAACTGGTCCCGCCGTACATCGTGGCCACCGGGTTCTCGACCACGGTCCCGTTGCCGCCGCTGCCGGACGGAGTGCCGTTCTTGGCGTATCGCTTGACGCAGGTCGCGGGCGCCGATCCGGTCGTTCCGCCGGTGGATCCTCCGGTCGACGTCCCGGCCACGGTCATCGTGCCGGCGGATCCGAGCAGACCGCTGACCCTCAGCTTCGCCAGCACCATCGGGGCGAAGTACCAGGTCGAGTCCACCGCGGATGTCTTCGCTGCGCCTGTCGTCTGGACCCCAGCGTTGCCGGTGATCACGGCGAAGGGCCCGATCACGGTGGTGGAGTTGCCCGCGACCGCCGACAGCGGCTTGAAGGCCTATCGGGTCCGCCAAGTGTCGGGCACGGTGACACCACCGACTGACGTTCCGAGCACGATCATCGTGCCGGCGGATCCGAGCAAACCTCTGACCCTCAGCTTCGCCAGCACCACCGGAGCGAAGTACCAGGTCGAGTCCACCGCGGATGTCTTCGCTTCGACCGTCGTTTGGACCCCTGCGTTGCAGGTGATCACGGCGTCGGCCGCGATCACGGTGGTGGAGTTGCCCGCGACCGCCGGCGGAGGCTTGAAGGTCTATCGGGTCCGTCAAGTGACCGGCGCGGTCACGCCCCCTCCCACATCTGTTTCCGCGGTGATCACGCTGCCGTCGACGGCGGGTGGACCGGTCACCGTGAGCTTCGATAGCGCCATCGGAGCGATGTACCAGGTCGAATTCGCCGTGGACCCCTTCGCTTCGACCGTCGCTTGGACCCCTGCGTTGCCGGTGATCACGGCGTTGGGCGCCATCACTGTGGTGGAGTTGCCCGCGACCGCCGGCGATGGCTTGAAGGTCTATCGGGTCCGCCAAGTGTCGGGCACGGTCACACCGCCGACCGATGTCCCATCCGTGATCCAGCCGTCGGCGACGCCCGGTGGCCCGGTGACCATCACTTTCGCCAGCACCCTCGGCGCGATGTACCAGGTCGAGTCCACGGATGATCTGTTCGCCTCGTCGATCACTTGGGTTGCGGCGTTGCCGGTGGTCACGGCGAAGGGCCCGGTCACCGGGGTCGAGGTGCCAACCGCGCCGGCCGGTGTGCTGCGGATCTTCCGGGTCCGTCAAGTGACCGGTACGGTCACGCCCCCTCCCACATCTGTTTCCGCGGTGATCACGCTGCCGTCGACGGCGGGTGGACCGGTCACTGTGAGCTTCGACAGCACCATCGGAGCCATCTACCAGGTCGAGTCCACCGACGACCTGTCCGCATTCTTGGGTGTCTGGCGGTCGGTGGGAGCCCCGATCAAGGCGCTCACGACGACGACCGCGGTGCCATTCACCGATCCGGCACCGACCGGCACCGGTCTGAGATTATACCGGGTCCGCTATATCAGCGGGCCTTGACCGGACCGCCGCCGTGACCCCGTTGGTTCTCTCGCTGAACCCGGCCGTGGACGCGGAATGGCGCGTCCGGGAAGTCGTGCCGGAGGAAAAGAACGAGCTGGTCGACGAACGTCGTTGGCCGGGTGGCAAAGGCGTCAATGTGGCGCGTTGGCTGAAGTGGCTCGGGACGGAGGCCCGCTTGTTCCTCCCGCTGGGCGGTGTGACCGGTGATGAACTGGCGGCCGGGCTTCGTTCTGAGAAGATCCGTTTCACCCGCTTTCGGCTCGGGCAGCCGACGCGTGTCAACGTCGTCGTCACCCCGGATACCGGACCCCAATACCGTTTTAATCCCTCTTGGCCGCGGGTGGGCCGCGCCGAGGCGGCCCGTCTCTTGTCGGCGGCCACGGCCTTGGCGATGCGGTCGGATCCGGTGGTGGTATCCGGCACCTTGGCGTTCGGTGCTCCGAGCGATACCTACGCCAAGCTGGTACGGTGCGCCCGCGAGGCGGGCCGACGGGTCTTCCTCGATTGCGACCGCGAGCCGTTCGCGCTGGCCGCGGAGTGTCGCCCGTTCCTGGTCAAACCGAACGAATCCGAGCTGGCGCAGTGGGCGGGAAGACCGCTCCGGACCGAAGCCGCGCTACGACGCGCGGTGACCGCGCTGTCGGTGAGGACGGGCGGTTGGGTGCTGTTGTCACGCGGCGAGAACGGGGCGTGGCTCCGGAACACAGGACAGGGGGCATGGCTTTCGGCGGACGCCCCTCGCGTGATGCCGCGCAACCAGGTCGGGGCGGGCGACGCGCTCTTGGCAGGCGCGGTCGCCTCGGTCGCCCAGTCGGACGACCCGGCCGTCTGGCTCCGTCAGGCCGTGGCGACCGGCACCGCCGCGACCCAGGTGCCTCCAGGCTGCACGCCATCGCGAAAGGTGTGGCGCGACCTCCTCGCAGCCGTACGGGTGACGCCGCTATGAGCCGGGCCTGGCCTTGGTCGGACGCCCGGCACGACCGATGCCCAAGAAAATCCGTCTACGGACCCAACGAGGCTCACGGCCAAGCGAAACCAGGATGCTTCGCCTTGATGGTCGCGCGGAGCTTGGGATAGGCGCCCGCCTTCCAAGCGGGAAAATCGGTCGTGCTGTCGAGGCGTTTGCCGTCGGGCGCCTGGAGCCAGATCTTCACCGGGATCTTGCCCTCGGCCAGGACCGGATGTTCCTTCAGCTGCCAGCATTCGCTCAGTTTCACCTGCACCGACGGGCACGGCGGACCGTCTTCCTCCTCGTCGTGGCCGGGTTCGGGATAGGTGAGCTTCAACGTCTTGCCGTCGGGCCAGCGGACCGTGGTCGGCAGCAGTTCGTCGAGCCAGCCGGTCTGCTCCGGGCCCAAGTGCGCGCGGAAATGAGGCCGCAACTCAGCGGCCTGCGCCTCCTTGACCAGCGTGAGGCCGTCGAAAGCCCGGGTGAGCGCCGTCAACATCGCCGCGCCATCGAACCGCGGGAACTCCAGCTCCGGCCGCGCGGTGGCGAGCAGATCGGCGCGGGCGATGAACTGCTTCACCTCGTGGTCCAGCTTCGGCAGCTCGAACCAGCCCTTCGCGAAGGCATCCGCGAGCGCGCGTCCGGATGCCGCCGGCTCGACGTCGCGCTGATGCTCCTGGCCGATGACGAGCCCGAGGCAACGCACCTGGCGGATGGCCGCCACGCGCTTGTGCAGGCGGTCGAAGACGTGGTCGGTCGTGGTCGTGATGTGCTGCGGGAAGAGCTCCTCGAGCCACGGCTGCTTCACGGCCGTCGCCAAGGTCAGCAAGGTCATCCGGCCCGTCCGTCCGTCCACCTCGCGGATCGCCGCGGTCACGAACAGCGGCGATGTGACGACGCTCTCCCGCACCAGCGTGCCGGTCCGGCCCTCGGTCAGTAGACAATCGAGCGTGCCGCTGTCGCGCCGCACGACGAGCTGGTCGATGAACCCGGCGAGCAGGCACTTGGCCAAGGCATCCGGATCGGTGTGCGAAGGCTGGTCGGCACCCGCCGCGTCCGCCGTCGGTTCTTCTTGGATCAGGCGTTCCCGTTCGGCGATCTGGAGGATCTGGCGGAAGGTGTCCTCGACCTGCCGCGCCGATTGCGCGTGGACCCCGTGGCGACGGCATTGGTTGACGTCGAAGCGCGCGTTCTTCGCGAATTGTTGCGCCCGCATCAGCGTGTGGAAATCCGTGAGCGCACTGCCCTCGAACAGCTCGCGCGCTTCTTTCACATGGCCGTCGTCCCGTCCGAGGCGCATGAGCAGGTCGCGTCCGCTCACCAGCGCGGCGCACTGTGCGGCGGCAGGGACGCAACCGCGGCGCGAGGCCTCCACGAGCATGCGCGAATAGCGCGGGTGCATCGGCAGGCGCAGCATCTGCCGACCGATCGGGGTCAGATCGGAGTGGTCGCGTCCCGGAGCCCGCGTCCCGGGGCCCGCGCCCGGAGACGACGCATCGGGTTGCGTCTTGAGCGCGCCGAGAGTGGTGAGCAGACGTTCGGCGCGGACGACCGCGGCGAGGTCGGGCTTGTCGAGCCAATCGAAGCGCGCGGCCTCGCGGATGCCGAGCGAGTGCAGCAGGAGCACGACCTCCGCGAGGTCGGCGCGCTGGATCTCCGGGGTGTTCTTCGCGGGACGGTCCAGATGGGCGCTCTCGGTCCAGAGGCGCCAGCAGGTCCCCGGCGCGGTCCGGCCCGCGCGCCCGGACCGCTGGTCGGCGCTCGCCCGGCTGATGGCCTCCACCGTGAGCGTCTGGATCCCGCGCTCCGCGTCGTGGCGGGCGACGCGGGCGAGCCCGGCATCCACGACATGGCAGACGCCGTCGATGGTGACGCTGGTCTCGGCGACGTTGGTGGAGACGACGATCTTGCGCACCTCGCTCGCTTGGAAGGCGCGGTCCTGGTCCTCCGGTGGCAGGTCGCCGTGCAGCGGGATGAACGCGCAGCGCTCGCCGAGACGCGCGTCCCGCAGCGCGTTGATCGTCGAGTTGATCTCGCCCATGCCGGGCATGAACACCAGGATGTCGCCCGGATCGCCGTTGCGGACGATGCGCTCGACGGCGTCCGCGGCCTGCTCCGAGGCGGGACGTTCGTCGCCGTACTCGGCCCAGCGGACCGACACAGGGAACGTGCGGCCTTCCGACGCGAGCATCGGCGCGGGCGCGTCGTCGTCGTCGGAGAGATAACGGGCGACCGGTCCGGCCTCGAGCGTCGCCGACATGACCACGATCTTCAGGTCGGGCCGTGTGGTCTGTTGCAGGCGCTTCACCAAGGCGAGCGCGACGTCGCTGAGCAGGTTCCGCTCGTGGAACTCGTCGAACATCACGACGCCGACGTCGTCGAGATCGCGGTCATCCTGGAGCCAGCGCAGCAGGATCCCCTCGGTGACGAAGCACAGCCGCGAGGCCCGGGAAAGATGGTCCTCGAAACGGACCTGGTACCCGACTTCGCCGCCGAGCTTGCTGTCCCGTTCCCACGCCACCCGCGAGGCGACGGTGCGCGCTGCGACCCGGCGCGGCTGGAGGACGACGATGCGCTTGTCGCCGGCGAGCCCGGCGTCGAGGAGCATCTGCGGCACCTGGGTCGTCTTGCCGGAGCCGGTGGCCGCGACGAGGACGAGCTGGTTGCCTTCGGTGAGCACGCGGACGATATCGGCGTGCAGCTGCCAGACCGGCAGATCGCGAGGAGCCATGTGCGGAGAAACGCGGAAAGGGAACGGAAACAGGGAACGCGGAGCGGATGGCCGTCGGGCGGGATCTGAGCCGTGGCGAGACGTGGCTCGCGACGGCGTCACCGGTCCGCGGCCTGATGCGGGATCAGCGGGTGGCGAAGAAGGCGAACAATCCGGCGGCGAGCGAGCCCGCGGCCAGCAGACCGCCGGGCATGAACTTCTTGGTCCGGACGAACCGGACCGCGAAGTAGATGAAGTGGATCCCGAGCACCACCAGCGACACGTCGATCGGCCAGCGCAAGAGCAGCGCGAGCACCAACGGCACGGCGAAACCCAAGGAAGCGAAGAGGGAGATCTTGCTACCCGCCTTCACGTAGCCGATCGCGCCTCCGACGACGAGCAGCGCGATATAGGTCCAGACGACATTTTGCCAGTTCATGGGACGCCGACGATAGCCGGGAAACAGAGACCGCCACACGAAACTTTTGTGCTGGGTCGAAGGCTGGGGCGCGGCCTGGCTTGTCCGGCCGCCAAGGAAGCGGACCGGAGCCGCCGCCCGGGCCGCCTCCAGCGGAGCGCCGGGGGATCCCCGGGGCGCGTTCTCGACCGCCGCACGGGTCAGAAAATCAACGATCTCTGTCGGCTTTGGCCGCCAGGGGCGACCGGCTATTCCTTCACGATGCGCGCCAGCTTGTCGCTCGCCACCCCGGTGAACCAGCCGCCGTACTCCACGAAGTAGAGAGCGCCGTCCGGCCCCAGTTGCATCGCCATCACGCCCGCGGTCATGCCGCGCGCGAACGGTTCGGTCTTCACCACCGTGTTGCTCACGGGATCTACCGTGGCGAAGCGGATCCATTTGCGGACCCAGTCGGCGTAGAACATGCCGCCGTGGAAAGCCTGGGGAAAATCATGTCCCTTGCCGGCGGGCCGGTAGACCGGGCCGCTGGTCGCGTTGGAACCGCCCTCGTGGATCCAGGAGATCCAGGGTTCGGTCGCGTCCGGCAACGGGCACGGCCCACCGCCGTAGGTCGCGTAATTGGTGCCCATGCAGCGCGGCCAGCCGTAGTTCTTGCCGGGGCGAAGCCAGTTGATCTCCTCCCAGTCCTGCTTACGGTCGAAGCCCACCTCGCCGACGTACACGTTGCCGGTGGTGCGGTCGATGTTGAGGGAATACGGGTTGCGGTGGCCGTAGGTGTAGACGGCGGGATGCGCATCCGCGCGGCCGACGAACGGGTTGTCGGTCGGGATGGAGCCGTCGAGGTTGATGCGGAGGGTCTTGCCTTGGAGCGCGCCGAGCACCTGCGGCGGGTTGTTCGTGTCGGCCCAGAACTTCTCGGTGTCGGACGACACGTTGTTGTCGCCGGCGGTCACGTAGAGCTTGCCGTCGCGCGGGTTGATGCCCATCGCGCCGCCTTGGTGGAAGCCCCGGAGGCTCGGCACCGTGAGCAGGATCTTCTCGGAATCCATCTTCAGACCGGTCGCGCGGACCGGGTTGTCGACGGCGAAACGGGAGACGCGGTTGCTCCAAGCGGTCGCGTTCGTCGGTGCCCAGGGGGCGTAGTGCAGATAGAGCAGGCCGTTCTTGAGGTAGCCCGGATCGAACTCGATGCCGTGCAGCCCGCGTTCGTTGGCCTCGCGCCCCGGCGTCGGTTCCCAGCAGACGTCGAGCTTGGCGATGTGCTCGTGCTTCTTGGTGGCGAGGTCGTAGGCCCAGATATCGCCGCGCCGCCCGGTGAACCAGAGGCGACCGTCCGGGCTGAACTGGAGAGAGACCGGTTCCGCGATACCGCCCATCACGAGCACTTCGTAGCGGAGACCGCTGGGGAGCTTCACCGCCTTCTCGGCTTTTTCCAGGTCGGTGAGCGGTTTCGTCGGGGAGGGATCGGCCGGGGTCTGGGCGAAAGCCGCGGACACCAGCAACATCATCAAGGTCAACGTGCGGAACATCGGAAGCTAGACTACCGATATCGCCCGAGGATTCAACTTCGCTCGCCAGAGCGGGGAATCCGCGTCCGAGGCAGACCTGAGATGCCGAGGAGTGCGATCGGCTCCGTGGAAGCGACCGATCTGGAAAACAGGAACGGAGCGGCGAAGCTCCGGATCTCCTGCTTTCCAGACCCTCTCTCCGGCCCGTGCTTTCTAAAGACCGGCGAAGGAGGGTCCCATTTCTCGATCGTGCAGGACCTGACGTTGACGCCGGTGCTCGACGCGCGGTTGGCGGCAGCGATCGGGCGACACATCGCGGAGCAGCCGCGTTCGCGGTTCTTCTTCCCCGAAGACTCGCCGAAGCCGGACCCCGGCAAGCCGCTCACACTGAAGTTCTGCGCCCGGTGCCACTCCGAGGAAGGCGACCGCGACGGGCTGCGCCAGGTCCATTCGCATCCCATCAGGGTGCGGGTGGACTTCGGCGATATGCCGCCGGTCCGAGGTCGCCCGGGCCAACTATCGTTTGGCAAGTGCTCACCGTGTCGTCACCTTCTGACAAATGAACCGCCTCCTTCTGGTCGCCCTGATCGCCGCGGCCCTCGCTCCGGTCCACGCCGCGGATCCGGCGAAACCTGCCGCCACGCCCGCTGCCGGGACGAAGAACCTCCTGCCCGATGACGGCGATGCCGCGTGGAAGGACATCATGGCCGCCACCACGCCGCCGGTGCCGCCCGCGGAATGGAACCAGAAAGAGCCCAACAAGGACGAATATGACGCCTTCCGGTTGAAGATGGGCGAATCCGCCGCGGTCGCCGCCGACAAGGCCAAGGAATTCCAGGCACGCTTCCCGAAGCACGCCCACGTGGACGACGCCAAAGAACTCCGGACCGAGATGCTCAAGGCGGCCGTGTCGCTGGGCGTCAAAACTCGCGAGGACGAACTCGTCGCGCTGGTCGGCAAAGGCGGCGGGGCAGGGAACAGCGGCGCCGCCGCCGCGCCCGCTCCGGGCGATGCGTTCGGAAAGCGGATGTCCGAGGCCGTGACCGCGGCGCGGAAGCTGGAAGGGAAGGGAATGAAGGCGATGCTCGCCGAGTTCGAGGCGCAGATCCGGTCCATCCAGAAAGATTTCCCCGACCGGCCCGAGGTCTATGGCGCGTTGCTCGAAGTGGCGCAGGGATTGGGTGGCGAGAAGGGCATCGCCATCACCAAGGAAGTCGAGGCGTCGAAGGCGCCGGACGAGTTCAAGAAGATGGCGTCGGGAGCCCGCGAGGAGATCCTCGCCGAGCAGAAGAAGACCGAGCGCATCGGAAAGCCTCTGGACCTGAAGTTCACGGCCATCGACGGCCGCGCGGTGGACGTCGCCGCCATGAAGGGCAAGGTCGTGCTCATCGATTTCTGGGCGACCTGGTGCGGTCCGTGCATCGGCGAGTTGCCCAACGTCCTCGCCGCCTACGAGAAGCTCCATCCGAAGGGCTTCGAGATCGTCGGCATCAGCTTCGACCAGGAGAAGGACACCCTCGAAGCCTTCGTGAAGAAGCGCAAGATGGCCTGGGTGCAGTACTTCGACGGCGAAGGCTGGGGGAACAAGTTCGGCAAGGAGTTCGGTATCCGCGGCATCCCGTCCATGTGGTTGATCGACAAGAAAGGCAACCTGCGCGACCTCGAGGCGCGGGACGGACTGGCCGCAAAGGTCGAGAAGCTGCTGGCCGAGTGATTTTTGCGGTCCGCCGGCAGAACAGACCTCCGCTTCGTCGCAGGAACGCGACGTCGCCGCCTCGGGACCGTAACCGGTTTCGGGGATTTTGCTTATTCATGCCTGACTCCACGCTGAGCACCCGGATGCGGTCCTTTCTCCACGCATTGTTCTTGGTTTTCACCGCCGCGGCGGGGCTTCCTGCCGTCATCGGCGCGGTGCCCGCGGTGGAGCACGTCGTCGTCATCGGCTGCGACGGCATGGGGTCGCTGGCGTTCACGGAGACCAACGCACCGGTGATGCACCGGCTGATGCGCGAGGGCGCCCACACGTTGCGGGCCCGCGGCGTCATGCCGACGTCGAGTTCGCCGAACTGGGCCTCGATGATCATGGGGGCCGGACCGGAGCAGCACGGGATCACCTCGAACGACTGGCTCACGAACAAGTTCGAGATCCCGGCGCTGGAGGTCGGGCCGGAAGGGATGTTCCCCACCATATTCCGCGTGATCCGCGAGCAACGTCCGGCGTCGAGCATCGTGTGCGTGCATGATTGGGACGGCTTCGGCCGGCTGTTCGAACGCGGCGCGGCCGACCACATCGCGTGGGTCAAGGGCTCGCCCAACACCGCGGAACATGTCATCGGCGTCATCAAGGAGCGGAAGCCGACCTTCACGTTCATCCATTTCGACGACGTCGACCACGCCGGGCACAGCTTCAACTGGAAGTCGCCGACCTACTACAAGGCGGTCGAGCTGGTCGACGGCCTCATCGGCGACGTGCTCAAGGCGGTCAACGATGCCGGCATGGGCGGCAAGACGCTCGTGCTCATCACCGCGGACCACGGCGGCATCGGCACCAAGCACGGCGGTCCGACCATCGAGGAGCTGGAGATCCCTTGGATCATCCACGGTCCCGGCGTTGCCAAAGGCAAGGTGATCGGCTCACCGGTGAACACCTACGACACCGCGGCCACCATCGCGTGGGTCTTCGGTCTCAAGCCCCCGGCCGTGTGGATCGGCAAGCCGGTCACGGACGCCTTCATCGCCCGCTGAGGCGGGTTTTCTCCTTTTCGTCCCCGATTCTTTAGACGCCCAAAGCCCCTATCCCGATGCCATTGCCCACCGCCAAGGACAAACCGCTCTTCACTCCCGGCCCGCTGACCACGTCGCTCTCGGTCAAGCAGGCCATGCTCCACGATGCCGGGTCCTGGCACTGGGAGTTCAACGCCAAGGTCAAGGCTCTCCGCGCCCGCATCCTCGGCATCGCCGGCCTGCACCAGGCCGGTGGCTGGGAAGCCGTGCTGCTCCAGGGCAGCGGCACGTTCGGCGTGGAATCGGTCTTCGCCACCTGCGTGCCGCCCACGGGCAAGGTGGCCGTGCTGAGCAACGGGGCCTACGGCGAGCGCATGGTGCTGATGCTCCAGGCGCAGCGGATCCCGCATGCCGTCCTTCGCACCATCGAGGACACGCCGAACGATCCGGCGGCGCTCGACGCGCTGCTCGCGGCCGATCCGGCCATCACCCACGTCGCCGCCGTCCATTGCGAGACGACCACCGGCATCCTCAACGACATCGCCGCGCTCGGCGCGGTCACCCGCAAGCACGGGCGCACCTACATCGTCGACGCGATGAGCAGCTTCGGCGCCTATCCGATCGACTTCGACGCCTGCTCCATCGATTTCCTCATCTCCTCGGCGAACAAGTGCCTCGAAGGCGTTCCCGGCTTCAGCTTCGTCATCGGCCGACGCGCGGCGTTCTTCGCCACCGAAGGCTGGGCGCGGAGCCTGAGCCTGGATCTGCTCAGCCAGTTGAAGGGGTTCGAGAAGACCGGCCAGTTCCGCTACACGCCGCCGACCCACAGCATCCTCGCTTTCGAGCAGGCGCTCGACGAGTTCGACGGGGAAGGGGGGATCGAGGGCCGCGCGGCGCGCTACCGGCACAACCACGAGACGCTCCTCGCCGGCATGGCCATGCTCGGGATGCGGCCGTACCTCCGTCCCGAGGTGCAGAGCCACATCATCACCAGCTTTCCGTTCCCGACGGATCCGAAGTTCACTTTCGACGTGTTCTACCGCCTCGTGTCCGACAAGGGATTCATCCTCTATCCCGGCAAGATCAGCCAGGCCGACACCTTCCGCATCGGCAACATCGGCCGGCTCTTCGAGGCCGACATGAAGCAGGTGGTGTACGCCATCGGCGAGACCCTCGCCGAGATGGGAGTGAGGGGAGAAGTATGAAGGGCATGGGAAACATGATGCAGGCGGCGCGACACGCGTTCGGAGCGCTCGCTCCGGGCGGTTGGCGGCGGGTCTTCCTGCTCGGGGCGGCGGCCGCCATCCACCTTGCGGCCTCCGCTGCTCCGCCGCTCCCGCGCGCCCACGCGCACAACGACTACGCGCACCAGCGTCCGTTGCTCGACGCCTTGGACAACGGGTTCTGCTCGGTCGAGGCCGACATCTACCTCGTGGACGGTCAACTGCTCGTCGCCCATGACCGCAAGGACCTGAAGCCCGAGCGCACGCTCCAAGCCCTGTACCTCGACCCGCTCCGCGAACGCGTCCGCGCCAACGGCGGTCACGTCCATCCCGGACTCGGCACCGACAAGGCCCTGCGCCGGCCGCTCGCGGCGGCTGCGCCGGACGTGGAGTTCACCTTGCTGGTGGACATCAAGGCCGACGGCCCGGCCGTCTATGCCAAGCTCCGCGATGTGCTCGCCGGCTACGCCGACATGCTCACGGGCTTCACGCCGACCCACACGACGCCCGGCGCCATCACCGTGATCCTCACCGGTGCCCGTCCCGCCGCCATCGTCGCCGCCGAGCCCCAGCGGTTTTGCGCCTTGGACGGACTCTTCTCGGACCTGCAGAAGAACACGTCCGTCCACTTGGTCCCGCTGGTGAGCGAGAGCTGGCGGCCGACGTTCGCGTGGTTCAAGGACGGCCGACTCGCCGAAGCCGACCGCACGAAGCTCCGCGAGCTGGTCGCCAAGGCCCATGTCCAAGGCCGCCGCATCCGCTTCTGGGGCGCGCAGGACAAGGACTTCGTCTGGCGCGAGCTCCATGCGGCGGGCGTCGACCTGCTCAACACCGACGACCTCCCGGGCCTCGCCGGGATGCTTCGTCCCGGAAGCCCCGCCGCCACGGTCCAACCCTGACATCGCCAACGACACCGTGACCGATCCGCTCGACCGCCTCCGCTCCGAAGGCGACGTGAATCTATCGCCCCGCCGCCGCGCGTGGGCCGCCGACCATATCGGCCCGGAGGCGCAGGCGATGCTCGACGCCGACGCGGAGCGCTTCCTGCACCAGTCGCTCTCCACGCCTTGCCTCAACGTGCTCGCCAAGGCCGAGGGCGCGTGGATCGAGGATATCGAGGGCCGGCGCTATCTCGACTTCCATGGCAACAACGTCCACCAGGTCGGCTTCTCCCATCCGCGCGTCATCGCGGCGATCAAGCGGCAGCTCGACACGCTGAGCTTCTGCACGCGCCGGTACACCTGCGAGCCGGCCGTGGAGCTGGCCGGACGCCTCGCCGAGATCGCTCCCGGCGATCTCGACCGCGTGCTCTTCGCGCCGGGCGGCACCTCCGCCATCGGCATGGCGCTCAAGCTCGCCCGCATCGCCACCGGACGGTTCAAGACCGTCTCGATGTGGGACTCCTTCCACGGCGCCTCGCTCGATGCCATCTCCATCGGCGGTGAGGCGGTCTTCCGCCAAGGGATCGGGCCGTTGTTGCCCGGCTGCGAGCACGTGCCGCCACCGGAGCCGCATCGCTGTCCCTTCAAGTGCGGACATTCGTGCAGCCTCGCCTGCGCCGATTACATCGAGTACGTGCTGGAGAAGGAGGGCGACGTCGCTGCGGTCATCGGCGAGACCGTGCGCTGCACGCCGTTCATCCCGCCGGCGGATTATTGGAAGCGCGTGCGCGCCGCCTGCGACAAGCATGGTGCGCTGCTCATCCTCGACGAGATCCCCATCGGTCTCGGACGCACCGGCAAGATGTTCGCCTGCGAGCATTACGACGTCGTGCCCGACATGCTCGTGCTCGGGAAGGGTCTCGGCGGCGGTGTGTTCCCCATCGCCGCGCTGCTGGCGCGCGAAGGGCTGAACGTCGCGACCAAGACCGCTCTCGGCCACTACACCCACGAGAAGAACCCGGTGGCCTGCGCCGCCGGGATCGCGACGCTCGACGTCATCCGCGACGAGGACCTCGTCGGCAACGCCGCGCGCCTCGGCGACATCGCGCTGGCCAAGATGACGGAGATGAAGTCGCGCCATCCGCTCATCGGCGACATCCGTGGCAAAGGCCTGCTGATGGGGATCGAGCTGCGACGGCCCGACGGCCGGCCCGCCTCCGACGAGGCCGAGCAGGTGATGTACGGAGCGCTCAGCCGCGGCCTGAACTTCAAGGTCACGATGGGCACCATCCTCACCCTCACGCCCGCGCTCACGCTCACCGAGACCGAACTCGACCAAGCCCTTGGCATCCTCGATGGGTGCATCGGCGAGGTGGAGGCGAAGGGTCTTTGATCCCGGATGAACTTCGATAGACCCAGGGGACGCGGTGAGAGGTGGCGGGCTTCGGCCTGCCGCTCCCTCTCTCCCGCCCAAGTGGAAGACCGGGGTGGTGGCGGCCGTCCTTCGCGCTGTCCAGGCGTTCCGGGTGCCGCGGCCTTCACCCTCATCGAACTCCTGGTCGTCATCGCCATCATCGCGATCCTCGCCGGGATGCTCCTGCCCGCGCTGAGCAAGGCCAAGAACCGCGCCCAGCAGTCGTCATGCCTTTCGAACCTCCACCAGATCGGCCTCGCCTCGGCCATGTATGTCGGGGACTTCCGCGGCCTCATGCCCTTCGTGCCCGACGAGGACCTGCAGCTCACGCCGCCGGTGGATGCCAAGGGCAAGCGCTACAATTCGATGGGGTCGTTCATGCCGCTTTTCCAGCCGTATCTGGGCTCGGCGCGGGTGTGGCTCAGCCCGCCGGTCCCGCTGAGCGCGTCGAACGACTGGCGCTCGCATTTCCTGAGTCCTTGGCGTGAGCGCGGTAGCAACGCACCGACGTCGGGCTGGGCGAACTACCTGAGCGACAAGCTCGCCGAACCGGACCCGGGCCAGGCCCGATATCTCCGCGGACGTTCGCCTGAAAGCGTCGCGCAGAAACGGGGCACCAGCGTCTCGGAGGAGGAGTGGTTGATGACGCCGTTCTTCGAGAAGAGCTGGTGGACGAGTTTCAAAGGCGACTGGTCGCACGCCGGCAGCGAGCCGCCCGCCAAGGGCTGGTCGGCCCACAACGGTGGCCGCAACCAGCTCTACCTCGACCTCCACGCCGGTTGGATCCGCCGCGACATCGACCGCTGAGACCGCCCTTATGACCTCTTTCCGCGAACGTGCTCTCGCCCTTTTCCCCGCCGGCTCGAATGGCGAGTATGGCATCCCGCCCGAACTGGTCCCGGTGATCGAGCGGGGCCAAGGCTGCCGCGTGTGGGACACCGACGGCCGCGAGTTCCTCGACATGACCATGGCGTGGGGCGCGGCGCTCGTCGGCCACGCGCATCCGAAGGTGGTCGAGGCCGCGACCCGCCAAGCCGCGCTCGGCGCCAACTTCGCCGCGGTCAACCGCCGGTCCGTCGAGCTCGCCGAGCGGATCGCCGCGCTTTCGCCCTGCGCCGAACGGATCCGCTTCGTCGCGTCCGGCACCGAGGCGACCCTGCTCTGCCTCCGCGTGGCCCAGGCCGCGACCGGCAAGCCGAAGGTGCTGAAGTTCGAGGGCGCCTACCACGGCCAGCATCCGGTCGGCATCACCAGCATGCTGAACGGCCGACCGGCGACGCTCCCGCAGTCCGACCCCAGCGGCGCCGGCGCCGCGTGGGTCGCCCGTGACGTGCTCGTCGCACCGTACAACGACCTCGACACCACGTCGCGGATCCTGCGCGACCACGCCCACGAGCTCGCCGCCGTCATCGTCGAACCGCTGCACCGATGCCTCACGCCGGCACCAGGCTTCCTCCAAGGCCTGCGCGACCTCACGAGGTCGCTCGGCATCGTGCTGGTGTTCGACGAGGTGGTCACCGGCTTCCGGCTCGCGCTCGGCGGCGCCCAAGAATATTACGGCGTCAGCCCTGACCTGGTGGCCTACGGCAAGGGCCTCGGCGGGGGCTTCCCGATCGGTGCCTATGCCGGTCGCGCGGACCTGATGGAAGTGGTGAACGAACATCGTCTGCCAGGGCCGAACTATGCGTGGTCCGCGTCCACCACGGGCGGCAACCCCGTGTCGTGTGCCGCCGCGCTGGCCACTCTCGACCTCCTCTCCGAGCCCGGCCTCTACCCGCGTCTCCACGCCGCCGGACGCCGCTTGCGCCAGCGGGTCGGCGAAGCGTTGGAGCAGACCGGGGAGGTCGCGCAGGTGCTCGGCGACGGACCGCTCGCCCAGGCCGCGTTCTCGGCCCAGCCGGTCACCGACCAGACCTCCTGGCTCGCCAGCGATCGGGCGCGGGGCAAGGCGCTCATGCACGGGCTCCTCCGTGGCGGCGTGTTCCTCAACCCGATGGGCACGAAGCTCTATCTCTCGCTCGCGCACGACGACTCCGTCATCGACGAGTTCGGCGCGCGTCTCGCCGACGCCTTGCGCGCCACCCGTCCTTCCGTTCCCTGACCGTTCCCGAACATGTCCATCCCCTCCGTCTCCTTCGCCGTCAACGGGCGCACCTACGCTCCGCCCGCCCGTCCCGTCGCCGTCCTCTGCCTCGACGGCTCGGCCGACGAGTACCTCGACGCCGCCATCGCCCGCGGCCGCATGCCGCATCTCCAGCGTATCGGCACCCGTGGCTGGCGCGGCTTCGCCCGGGCCGCGATGCCGACGTTCACGAATGTGAACAATTCCTCGATCGTCACCGGCGTGCCGCCCTCGGTGCACGGCATCGGCGGGAACTTCTTCTACGACGCCTCGGTCGACCAGGAGGTGATGATGAACTCGTCGAAGTTCCTCCGCGTCGGCACGATCTTCCCGGCCGCCCAGGCCGCCGGACGCAAGGTCGCGGTGGTCACCGCCAAGGAGAAGCTGCGCGACATCTTCGCCAGCGGCTTGATCGGGCTCGGCGGCATCGCTTTCTCGTCGGAGAAGGCCGTCCACGCCCAGTTGGCCACGCACGGCATCGCCGACGTCGAGGCGCTCGTGGGCCCCACGCCGGCTATCTACAGCGGGGACGCCTCGATCTACGTGCTCAAGTCCGGCGTCGAGCTGCTGAAGGCCGGTCGCGCGGACTTCCTCTACCTGAGCACGACCGACTTCATGCAGCACAAATATGTGCCGGAAGCCCCGGAGGCCCTGGATTTCTACGCCGCCATCGACGTCGAGATCGGACGCCTCCTGGACCTCGGCGCGGTCGTCGGCGTCACGGCCGACCACGGCATGAACGCGAAGCAACGGTCCGATGGATCGCCCGAGGTGATCTATCTGGAATCCGAGCTGTCGGAGAAGTTCGGCGACGGTTTCCGCGTGATCCTGCCCATCACCGATCCGTACGTCGTCCACCACGGCGCCCTCGGTTCTTTCGCGCAGGTCCATCTGCCGACCGCCGCGTCGTCGTCCGTCAACGTGCCGGCGGTGATCGATTGGCTGCTGTCCCGGTCCGGCATCACCGAGGCGCATCCGCGCGACACCGCGGCGCGGCTCATGGAGTTGCCGGCCGATCGTATGGGCGACCTGGTGGTCTGCTCCGGGCGCAACGTCGTGCTCGGCCGGACACCGGCCTACCACGACCTCAAGGCCATCGAGGGCGGGCTGCGCTCCCATGGCGGCCGGTACGAGGAGATGGTGCCGTTCGTGCTCAGCGAGCCGCTCCGTCCGGCCTACGCCGCCAAGGCGCTCGGAGATCCGCGCAACTTCGACATCTTCGACTTCACCTGCAACGGCACGACCGCCGAGTGAAGCCGTCCGCCGCCATCGCGCCGCAGCTCGCCTTCCGTCCCGCGGGCGAGGACGACCTCCCGGCCGTCCGCGCTCTCGCCACCGACATCTGGCGCCGCTGCTACGCGGACCTGCTGCCGGCCGGGCAGGTCGACCACATGCTCGCGGCCATGTACGGCGTCGAGGAGCTGCGGCGCAACTTGCGGGACGGCATCCGCATCGAGCTCATCGAGTTGGCCGGCGAAGCGATCGGCTATCTCGCCTTCGGCCGTGTCTCGACCGAGGGCCAGGTCCACCTCCACAAGCTCTACCTCCTGCCGGAGCATCACGGCCGCGGCATCGGCCAGGCGGCCCTCGCCCACGTGCTGGCGGCGGCGGCGCGATCCGGCGCGGAAGCCGTCTCGCTCCGGGTGAACAAGGGCAATGCCCGAGCCATCCGCGCCTACCAGAAGGCCGGCTTCGAGACCATCGGAGCGCTCTGTCAGGACATCGGCGGCGGATTCGTCATGGACGATTTCGTGATGCGCCGCACGACCGCTCCTTCTACTCCCGCCGCGCCGGCTTCTGCCTCTTGTCCTCCGGCTTCTGCCGCATCTTTCCAGACCATGAACCTGACCTGCTATCTCGCCGGTACGCCGATCACCGGCACGCCCTTGCTCACCATCCGCAGCCCCTACGACGGTTCCGTGTCCGGCACGGTGACGCAGGCGGGCCGCGCCCACACCGAGGCCGCCATCGCCGCCGCGGTGGCCTTCCGCGACACGCCGACCCGATATCAGCGCAGCGAGATCCTGGAGAAGACGCGCACCGCGCTGGAGGCCCGCCGCGAGGAGTTCGCCCGCACCATCTCCAGCGAGGCCGGGCTCGCGTTGCGCGAAGGCCGCTACGAGGTCGGCCGCACCATCGACGTGCTGCGTTTCGCCGCCATGGAGGCGTTGCGCGACGATGGCCAGATCTTCTCGTGCGACATCTCGGCGCAGGGCAAGGCGCGCAAGATCTTCACCACGCGCGAGCCGCTGCGCTGCGCCGTCGCCATCACGCCGTTCAACCACCCGCTCAACCAGGTCGCCCACAAGCTCGGACCGGCCATCGCCGCCGGCACGCCCATCATCCTCAAGCCGTCCGAGAAGACGCCGCTCGTCGCGGTGAAGTTCGCCGAACTGCTCTACGCCGCCGGATTGCCCGGTCCGATGCTCAGCGTGCTGCTCGGGCCGACCGCCGAGGTCGCCGAGGTCCTGGTGAAGCATCCCGACGTGGAGGTGGTCGCCTTCACCGGCAGCGTGCCCGTGGGCAAGCGCATCGCCGCGACCGCCGGTTACAAGAAGCTCGTGCTCGAGCTCGGCGGCAACGACCCGCTCATCGTGCTCGACGATGCGGACCTCGACCTCGCGGTCACGCTCGCCGCCGAGGGCAGCTACCGGAACTCCGGCCAACGCTGCACCGCGGTGAAGCGCATCCTCGTGCAGGACGGCATCGCGGCCGAGTTCACCCGCCGTCTGGTGGAGAAGACCCGCGAGTACGTCTGCGGCGATCCGCTCGACGAAGCCACCAAGGTCGGCACGGTCATCAACGAAGCCTCGGCCATCTCCTTGGAGACCGTCCTGCAGGAAGCTGTCGCGGCCGGCGCGAAGGTGCTCATCGGCGGCGGACGCCGCGGCGCGCTGTTCCAGCCCACCGTCATCGCCGACGTGCCGCGGGATTGCCGGATGGTCGTCGCCGAGAGCTTCGGCCCGCTGGCCCCGATCCTGACCGTTCGCGACCTCGACGACGCGCTCACGCTCGCGAACTCGACCGCTTACGGCCTGAGCTCCGGTGTGGTGACCAACAACCTCCAGAGCGCGCTCAAGGCCATCCGCACCCTCCGCTGCGGCACGGTGAACATCAACGAGGTGCCCGGCTTCCGTGTGGAGAACTCACCCTTCGGGGGCATCAAGGACTCCGGCCTGGGCATCAAGGAAGGCGTCATCGAAGCCATCAAGGGCTACAGCTACGTGAAGACCTTCTCGCTCCCGTGGTGAACGGGTTCCGATCGGCGGATCGGCAGGGCGCCGGGATGGCGCTCCGCATCCCCATGCCGTGGATGGTCCGGATCCTCGTGCTCGTCCTGCTTTGCGCGGGGAAGGTCGCGGCCGAAGATGTTCCCCGCTGGTGGAAGGGCAACCTCCACACCCACACCCTCTGGTCCGATGGCGATGGCTTCCCAGAGATGGTCGCCGGCTGGTATCGGGCACAGGATTATCACTTCCTCGCGCTTTCCGACCACAACGTCCTCAGCCAAGGCGAGCGATGGATCGACGTGGCGAAGGTGGCGGCCAAGGCCAAGGGCGAACCCTGGCGGGGTGCGGCCCATCGGCCGACGGATGCCTTCGGCGATTATCTCCGGCGGTTCGGCCCCGGGTGGGTGGAGACACGGCCGAACCCGACGAACGGCGAGCCCCAGGTGCGGCTGAAGCCGTTCGACGAATACCGCGCTCTGAGCGAGGAGGCGGGGCGGTTCCTGATGATCCAAGCCGAGGAGATCACGCATCAAGCCAAGAACGACCGCGCCATCCACATCGGAGCCGTCAACCTCCTCGAGCACATCGCCACCCAGGACGGGGCGACCGTTCCCGAGGTGCTCGCGCGGACCTTGCGCGCGGTCGGCGAATCCGCGGCCCGGACCGGACGGACGGTGCTCGTGCATGTGAACCACCCGAACTACAAGTGGGGTGTGACGGCGGAGGACCTGGCGGCCGTCGTGGACGAGCAGTTCTTCGAGGTGTGGAACGGCGTGGACGGCGACAACGATCCCGGCGACGCCCACCATCCCTCCACGGACGAGCTCTGGGACATCGCCAACACGCTGCGGCTCGCGGGACTGGGCGCTCCGCCGCTCTACGCCGTGGCCACGGATGATTCGCACGACCATCAGGGCACCAAATCGCGGTCCCCGCCGGGCCGTGCCTGGGTGATGGTCCGTGCCCGCCATCTGACGCCCGAGTCGCTCATCCGCGCGCTCCGGGCCGGCGATTTCTACGCCAGCACCGGCGTCGCGTTGCGGGAGGTCCGGTTCGACGCGACCTCCCGCCGGCTTTCACTGCGGATCGAGCCCGGGCGGGGTGAGCGATATGTGACCCGGTTCGTCGGCACGCGCCGCGGAGTGGACCTCCGGGGCCGCCCCCGCCTCGACGCCGCGGGCAAAGTGATCGAGACCACCCTCGACTACCGCACGGACGGCGGCCCGCAGATCGGCGAAGTGCTTTGTGAAGTGAAGGGGCTGGATCCCAGCTATACCCTCACCGGCGACGAGCTCTATGTCCGGGCGGTCGTGACCTCGACCGGTCGGCCGAAAGTCCCCGGTGCCGAGTCCGGCTTCAAACGGGCGTGGACCCAACCCGTGGGCTGGCAGGTGACGAAGCCGCCGGCGAAGTGACCGTGTGATCTTGCGATGGACCCGATTGTCATGGCGGTGGCTCCGGAGCCCGAGCGGCGCGGGATGAACAGCCTGGGCGTCGCCCATCTCGCTGTCTTCAACGGACCCGGAAAGCCGTTCGAGTTCCGGTCGCTGCCATTGCCCGAGCCGGCGGCGGGCGAGGTGCTGGTCGCCGTTTCTTTGGCCACCCTCTGCGGCTCCGACCTGCACACGTTCGATGGCCGGCGCCAAGAGCCCACGCCCTGCGTGCTCGGCCACGAAGCGGTCGGTCGCGTCATCGCCGTCGGCGAGGGCCGCGACCCGGCTTTGATCGGCCAGCGGGTGACCTGGACATTGGCCGACAGTTGCGGAGGGTGCCGTCCTTGCCTCGATTGGGAGTTGCCGCAGAAGTGCGAGCGCCTCTTCAAGTACGGGCACGCGCCGATGGGGTCCGGCACCGGGTTCAACGGCTGTTACGCCTCGCACATCGTCCTGCGCGCCGGGACGACGGTGATACCGCTGCCCGATTCCGTGACCGATGCGATGGCGGCACCTGCCAATTGCGCGCTCGCCACGATGGTGGCCGCCACGGAGCCGCTCACCACGGGCGGTGACACCGTGGTTATCCAAGGCGCCGGCCTCCTGGGCCTCTACGGCGGCGCGTTGCTCAAGGAAGCGGGCTGGCGACGGGTGTTGGTGGTGGACCGGAACCCGGCGCGCCTGGCTTTCGTTCCGCGTTTCGGCGGCGAGCCCTTGACCTGTTCCGAAGCCGAGGCGTTGCCATCCGGCAGCGCGGACGCGGTCATCGAAGCGACCGGCAGCCCGATGGTGGTGCCGGAGGCCATCCGGTTGCTGCGCCCCGGCGGGCACTACGCGTTGGTGGGCATGGTGCATCCCGATTCGCATCTGGACCTCACGGGGGAAGCGATCATCCGCAAGTGCCTGACCCTTCGCGGCACCCACAACTACGCACCGCGGCATCTGCGGATGGCGGTCGCTTTCTTGACCCAGCACGCCGCGCGATATCCATGGGCCTCGCTGGTCTCCCCACCGTTGCCGCTCCAAGAGCTCGGACCCGCGTTCGCGGTCGCCCATCAAGGGCTCTGGCCGCGGGTCTCCGTCAGCCCATGGACATCTTCATCCGGCACGTTTTCGCGATCGTGACCTTCGGCCAAGCACTTCCACTCCTATGATCACAGCCATGGATCCTTCCGCGGTCGTCGACGAGATCTTCCGCGTGTTCCGCGAACGGGGCCACCGCAGCTATGGTGAGAACGTCACGGAACAGCAGCACGCGCTCCAGTGCGCGACCTTCGCCCAAGAGAACGGTGAATCGCCGGTGATCGTCGCGGCCTGCCTGCTCCACGATTTCGGCCATCTCGTGCATGACCTCGGTGAGGACATCGCCGACCACGGCGTGGACGCGCGGCACGAACGGGTCGGCGCGAACAAGCTGTCCGCGTGGTTCGGCGACGATGTGGTGGAACCGGTCCGCCTGCACGCCGCCTCCAAGCGCTACCTCTGTTGGAAGGAGCAGGATTACCACGGGGCCCTGTCCGAGGCCTCGCAGAAGAGCCTCGCTCTCCAAGGTGGACCGATGGACGCCGCCGAGGCCGCGGAATTCGAAGCCGGGGCCCACTATGACGACGCGGTCCGCGTGCGCCGCTACGACGACCAAGGCAAGGTGCCCGACATGAAGACCCCGGACCTCGAAGCGTTCCGGCCGCTGCTGGAATCCTTGGTCCGTCCCGCAGCCTGAGCGAGGCGTCGCAGCTTCCTCCGACCCACCGACATCATGCCCGCTGAACCGGTGGTCGATCTGAGCGCGGTACCCAAGCGAGGTGGGCTCGCGGATCCCGTGCTGCTCGCGCTGTGGAGCGTCGTCGCTGCGTTCGGCACCTACGCCTGCATGTATGGCTTCCGGAAGCCGTTCACGGCCGGAACCTACTCGGACGGGGCTTTTCCGGTCGGCTTCAAGGTGTGGTTGGTGACCGCGCAGGTGCTGGGCTACACGATCTCCAAGTTCATCGGCATCCGCGTGATCGCCGAGATGCCCCCCGGCCGTCGGGCCGCGGTGCTCCTGGGCTTGATCGGTGCGGCGCAGCTCTCGCTCGTCCTCTTCGGTCTCGTGCCGCCGCCATTCAGCCTGGTCTGCCTGTTCCTGAACGGCCTGCCGCTGGGAATGGTGTTCGGTCTGGTGCTCGGTTTTCTCGAAGGCCGCCGGATGACCGAGGCGCTCGTCGCCGGACTTTGCGCCAGTTTCATCTTGGCGGATGGCGTGGCCAAATCGGTCGGAGCAGCGATCCTCGGCTGGGGCGTGGCGGAGCGTTGGATGCCCTGTGTGGCCGGCCTGATCTTCCTGGGGCCGCTGATCGGCTTTGTCTGGATGCTGCAGCGGATCCCTCCGCCATCGGGTGAAGATGTCCAGGCCCGCTCCGCCCGTGCTCCGATGACCCGGGAGGACCGGCTGCGCTGGATCCGACGACACGGCATGGGCATCGGCCTGATCACGCTCGCGTATCTGCTGGTGACGGTGCTGCGCAGCCTGCGGGCCGACTTCGCGCCGGAGCTGTGGGCGGCCCTGGGCACCACGGGCAAGCCGGGCGTGTTCACCCGCTCGGAACTCTGGGTGACGCTCGGCGTGGTCGCGGCCAATGGAGCCGTCTTCCTCGTCCGCGACAACCGTCGTTCGTTCTTCCTCGCGCTCGCGGTCTCGTTGGGCGGGCTCTTGCTTGGAGGCTTGGCGTTGCTCGGCCAACGCTTCGGCTGGCTCGGCGCGTTCCCGTTCATGGTCCTCCTCGGGCTCGGCCTCTATCTTCCCTACGTCGCCGTCCACACCACGGTCTTTGAACGGCTGATCGCCCTGACCCGCGACCCAGGCAACCTCGGCTACCTCATGTACATCGCCGATGCCACCGGCTACCTGGGCTACGTGGCGGTCATGCTCTTCAAGCTGATGGCGAAGCCGTCGGGCAGCTTCCTCGATTTCTTCACCGCTGCCGCCACCATCTCCCTTGCGTTGGCCTTCGCCGCGTTCGTCCTCGCTTGGCGCACCTTCGCCCGATTGCCCCAAGACGCCGACCCCGGACCGAAACCGAGCGCTTGAGCGCTTGAGCACGATCGGGCCGGATCTCGGTGATCCTCCGGACCTTCATCGACCCTCCGCTCGTCACGCTCAGCAGACGGCCCTTGGCAGGAAAGCCCTGTCAGATCAACAACGACGTGGCCGGATCAGCTTCCTGTCCGGACCGGCCTGGGCTGGCCGGTCCTCGACAGCGCGGACCCGGGAACGAAGAAACTCTGTCGGATTCCTGGCGCGACGGGAATCTACTGTCGAACCGATGCCGGAAAACGACCGCCAGCTTCTCGAACGCTTCGCCCGCACCGGTGCGGAGGATGCCTTCCGCGAGCTCGTCGAACGGCACATCCATCTCGTCTGGGCGGCGGCGCGGCGCATCCACCGCTGCGAGGAAGGCGTCCGCGATATCGCCCAGGAGGTCTTCACCCGCTTGGCGAGCAAGGCGGCGACGTTGCCGGCGGACACGGTGCTGTCCGGCTGGCTGCACCGTACCGCCTGTCACGTCGCGCTCCAGACCGCTCGCAACGCGGCCCGCCGCACCCAGCGCGAACGCGACGCCATGCAACTGCAAGCGGTCACCGAGGACGATGCCGTGAGCGGTCGGATTGCCCCGGGGTGGTGACGGGAAGCCGGGGTCATCGTCCCAAGTCGTTCCAGGACTTGATGCCGATCACCGGTAGCGCGAAGGCGAAGACCTTTTCCCACTCGGGCGTGTCGGCGAGGCGGAAGACCTCGTAGCTGGGCTTCTTGCGGTCGGGGTCGGCGATGCTGCCGGGCTTGTGCGTCCACAGCCCGAGCATCAGGCCGCCTTCTTGGGCGTGGTCCACATGGCGGTGGAGGATGAACGAATCGATGCCGTCCAAGCGGTCGGCTTGCTTCCATGCGTAGCAATAGGCGGCGGCTTGGACCCTCTCGCCGTCCGCCGTCGCCGGCGTGTGGAAGCCTTGCTCGCTGAGGATCACCCGGCGTTGCCGGCCGTCGTGGAGAAACCCGGGCTGGCGCAGGAAGGTGATGAGCTGGCCGAGGTTCTTGAAGGTGATGCGCGGGGTCGTGGTGAAATCCGGTGTCGCCGATTTGTCCATCCAAGCGCGCGGGTTGCCGAGGTCCTCGGGATAAGGATGGAAGGCGATGTGCCAGTCGAAGTCGCCGCCTTCCTTGGCTCTGCGGTCGAAGTATTCCAAGAACGGCCGAGCGGCGAACGCCTGGCGCTCGTCGCCACCGGGGTAGCGGATGTTCCAGTGGTGCTCCAGCGAGAGGTAGACCCGGCTGTGGGCCGATTGCTTGCGGATGCTGGTGTGGGCGAGGCGGACGGTGCGGAGGTGGTCGTCGGCGAACTGCTCCATCGTCACGCGCCCCATGTTGGCCCAGAACCAATGCGAGTTGACCTCGTTGCCCACGATCCAGTTGGCCACACGGCCGAACTTCTGGTCCGGCCGCGACCAGCGTTCGGCGAGGAACTCCATGCCGGCCGCGAACCAGGCGCGTCCTTCGGGCGTGACGGTGTTGAAGGCGGTGAGGTGGTTCGGGCAGTTGGTGCTGTAGCCGGGGTGCAGCAGGATGCGGCGCAGATCCGGATCCGCCGGCTCATAGGCCAGCAGGATCAACGACACCACGACGCCGTGGTCGGAAAGGGTCTTGATCTGTCGGTCCATCGCTTCGAGGTAACCGCGCTGGAACCGGTAGGTGTACTCCTCGAGATCCCATCCCGGTTGGTCGGCGTCGCCCGAAGGCGCGAGGAACTGGGCGAAGTTGAAGTTCAGCGCCGCGTGCTTCGCGCCGAGGGCGAGCGCATCGTCGACCATCTGGACCTGCAGGCCCTTCTTCGAAGTGGCCGTGGGGAAGGGCCACGAATAGCGCGAGGCGGGTTCTGAGGCCTCGGCGAGCGAGGCCACCAGGACAAAGGCGACGAGAAATCGGAGGACTCGTTTGATCACGTTGGACGGACTCCAGGGGCGGCCTCGCCATTCTACCTCAATTCTCCGCCGCGGCCGGCTCACCAAGCCATCGCCACACGCGCAGGACCTCGGTCGCGCCCCAGGCTTGGGCGTCGCAACCGCGATGCGTGTGGGGCGCGTCGCCGTCGACGATCTCGGGCAGATGTCCGAGGCAGCCTTCGGCCATCAGGCGGTCCGTGCTGCCCAGATAGGCGCGTGCCGCGGCGATCGCCCGTGGATCGCCGTCGAAGGCCTTCACCAAGGCCTCGCAGAAGACCGGGAAAGTCCAGGTCCACGCGGTGCCGTTGTGGTAGGCGGGTTTGCGGCGGGTATCCTCGTCCCCTTCATAGCGCGGCCAGTAGGGATGGTCCGGATCGTTGAGCAGACCTCCGTGGTTCCCGTAGATGGCGAGCGGCGGCACCACCGGCAACGGCGCCAGCGAGCGCAGCGCGCCCGGGATGACGAGCCAGCGCCGCGCGGCCTCGACCGTGCGGCGCGCGCGTTCGCCGGTGGCGAGACCGAGCGACACCGCGAGCAGGCAGTTGCTGCGGAGCGCGTTGTCCGGCGGAGCGGTCCGGGCCGGCTGCCCGGCGGGGCAACGAAGATTGTCGGCGTACCACCCGCACTCCTCGAGCCAGTAGTAGTTCTCGAACGATTTCTCCGCGCGGCGCGCGAGGTCGGCCCAGCTTTCGCCCCGGCCTTCCCACGGTTCGGCGCCGATGCGTGCGAGTTGCCGCAGCAGGCGGATCCACAGCGCCTGGATCTCGATGGGATAGCCCTCGCGCGGGGTGCCGGCGGGATGGTTGGTGTCCATCCACGTGAAATGGCTCGGGCTCCAGACGAGACCGGACTGCGCGTCGACACGGATCCCGTTCGGCGTGCCGCGCAGGTAGCCGCACGCGATCGAGCGGACGACCTCGGCCAGCGTCCGGCCGGTGGCGTCCACCGCGGTGGAGTAGAAAACAGTGACCAGTAGGTCAATATCCAGTAGGTCAGTGAGGGGAACGTCGGAGCTCGGGGGTGACTGACCGACTGATCCACTGACCACTTCTGCCGCTTCCTCGCACACCACTCCGAACCATAGAGGCGCGTCGGTCGTGTCGCGGTTCGACGCGTCCGCGCCGTGGATGCTGTTGGGCAACGTGCCGTCCTTCTCGAAACGTCCGAAAGCGATCAGCAGTTGGCGGACCTCCTCCGTCATGCCCGCGGCGAGCAGCCCGCGCGCGCAGATGAGCGAATCACGGCCCCAATCGAGGAACCACGGATAACCCGCGATCACCGTCTTCACGTCGTCGCGGCGCACGACGTACGCCTGCACGGCCCGCACCAGCGCGCGGGTGAAAGCATCAGGCGCCGCCGCGGGTGACGACGACTTCGCCTCGGTCCGTCGGGACGCCGCGATTTCCGATGCTTGGCGCGCCGCCACGAAATCCTTCACCGCCTCCGGCGTCGGCCCCGTCGGCTCGGCCGTGGCCACCAGCGTCACGCTCTCGCCTTGGGCGATCGGCAGCTCGAACCAGCCGGGGCTGTAGGCGTCGCCGCCGCCTTCTTGGCCGCGCGTGGCCTCGACCGGATGCGGGATGCCGACCGACCATTCCGGATCCCGATGGTATCCGCCGGCGTCGGCCCAGACGCGCAAGCCGCGGTCAGGCGCGGGCGTGAAGGCGAAGCCGTTGAACGAAGGCTGGCCCTCCGCCGCACCCCGCGTGGAGATCTCTCGGCAATGCCCGCTGAAATGGCGTTCCGAACCTTCGTTGCGCTGGGTCTCCCAGTGGAAATTCCGGTCCTCGATGTCGACCCGCACCGTGAGCCGGACCCGGGCGTCGGCCGGCAGCGGACGTCCGAGGTGCCGTCCGGCGCCCGTGCGGTCGGGACGCGTGAAGCGGAGCACCACCGTGTTCTGCTGGTCGAGCAGGTCGGCCACCAGATGGATCTCCACGCTGCGTCCGTCGCCTGCGTTCGCGATGAAGCGCCAGTGCGCCGGAGGGCCGGGCTCGAGGTCGACGAGGTTGTCGCCGTTCAGCGCGGTGATGAAACCGTCGGCATCCACCCAGGCGCGGATGCGCTTGGCGAAGACATGACGGTCCACCGGGATGCTCGCGCCCAGGTTCGCGCCGAGCAGGCAATCGTACTTGGACGTGATGCGTCCGAGGTCCGCATGGAGGCGCGACATGCCGCCGCGGCCGTTGGTGAGCAGGACGAGCGAGCGCGGCCCGACCACCGCGGTGCCGTGGGTCGGCAACGGGTCCGATGCGAGGAATCGAAGCGTCGCCAAGGCGTCCTCGGTGCCGGCGCCGTGGCGTTCAAGCGCGAGCGATGCGTCGGACGCCGCCGCGAGCGAGCGCGGCGGGAACGCGGCGACGAAACCCTCCGCGACCGGGATGGCGACGGCGTTCTCCGGGAACTGGCCGGCCCCCGTCAACCGCGCACGGAACGGGCGGTCGTCGTGCACCAACAGCCAATGTCCGGGCGGCACCGGCGTGATCCGCGAACGGTCGGCGAGATGCCAGGCCACGACCGGACGATACCCGCCGTCGGCAGCGCCCGAGGCGCGGGCCAGGAATCCTGCCGGATCCGCGGCGACCTCGGCCGCGAGCCTCTTCCGGTCGGCCACCGCGCCGATCGGGCGACCGCCCGAGGCCGAAGCGGCGACCGCCCAATCGGCCTGGGCAGAGACCCGGCGATAGGCTTCGCCGGACAGGCCGCGCGGATGGGCCGACGCCGCAAGGCAGTGCACCGCGGCGGCCCTCAGGGTGATCCGGATGCGTGACGACTGGGCGACGGGTTCCACTTCAGGCCGGCCGCCGGCCGGACCGGCGAGATCCGCCGACGGTTCTCCGAGTTCGCGCCAGAGCTTGGCCTCGAGCTCGAGGCTCTGGGAGCGCTCGACGTCCGTGTTCACGAGCACGAGCACGGAATCGAGGCGCTCGGCGGAATCGCGCCGCAGCGCGAAGACGGCCGAACCGTCGGGGCTGACGCGCGCGATCGCCGCTCCGGCGAAGAAGCAGGGATGGTCGGCGAGCAGGCGGTTCACCGCGCCGAGCTCGGCCACGAGGTTGTCCGCGCTGCCCCAGGCGAGGCCGCGGCTGCTGTGGACGTTCACCTGCTCGGTGGCGAGCCATTCGACGCCGTTGGTGAAGCCGAACCCGCCGTCCACGCTCGTCAACGCGGAGAGCAGGTTCCGGTGCAGCGACCACGTCCGGTTTGGAACCAAGGCCGCGGCGCCGGAGCCTTCCGGAGCCGGGGCGGCGACGGCACCCCGCGCGGCGAGGCGGGAATTGTCGTGCGTCTCGCTATAATGGACGAGCGTCCCGGCCCGCTGGCTGGTGGCGAGAGCGTGGTCGAGATACCACTGCACGCCTTGGCCGCCGAAGTTCTGGAACAACTCGCTGTAGGCCCACTGCATGCCGCCTTCGCCGAGCAGGTCGTCGGTCGCCTCCCACGATCCGCCGAGCCCTTCGAGCAGGAACACCGTGTCCGGGAACTCCTGCCGCACGCGCGCCGTGATATATTGCCAGACCGGCAGCGGGACCTTGTAGCCCGCGTCGCAGCGGAAGGCGTCCACACCGCGGCGGCACCAGATGAGGAAGGCCTCCGCGAACTGCTCCCACAGCGCGACGTGCCTTTGGTCGAGTTCGACCAGGTCTTCCCACACCGCGCCCCACGCCCCGGGGCTCTCGAACCGTCCGTCGGCCGTCCGCACGAACCACTCCGGATGCTGCTCGTGGAGCGCGCTGCCCCAGCCGGTGTGGTTGATCACCAGGTCGAGCATGAGGCGGGCGCCCGCCGCATGCGTCGCGCGGGCGAGCTCGCAGAACTGCTGGACACCGGTGGTCCGGTGGTCGAACTCCACCAACGCGGGGTCGATCGCGGTCAGGTCCTGCAAGGCGTAGGGCGATCCGAACCGGCCGAACCTCGCGAAGGTCGTCGGCACCGGGCTCACCGGCAGCAGGTGCAGGATCCGGCAACCGAGCGTGCCGGTGATGTGCGGCAGCTCGCGGACGAGGTCGCGCAGCGTGCCGCTCGGCGGGATGACCGTGTAGCCGTCCTGGTCGAGCGGTGCGAGCCGGGCGTCCAGGACCGGATCGACCGTGGCCCTGCGCGCCTTTCCGGGACCGAACTGCCGGGGGAACGCGCAGTAGAGGGTGTTCCCCGAACGCGTCCACGACGGATGCACGCTCACGCCGGGATCGGCGCCGGACGGCCAGTGCTGGTTGCCGCGCTCGTCGAGGGCGTAGGCCTTCGCCTTGAAGAAGCCGACCTCCGCGAGCGGCAGCGAGACGACGTGCTCGCCGTTCCCGGCATCGCGCAGCGGAAGGTCGCGCCAAGACGCGCCGGCGAGCGGCACCTTCTCGAAGTGCGCGCGGACGATCTCGTCCCGCAACGTGGCGGCGCGGCCGATGTTGGTGCGAAGCTTCGCGGTCCAGCCCGGCGGCACACCGCGCAGGGTGAAGGTGAGGCAATCGCCGGCATGGCGCACAAGGCGCGTGCCGGGCGCGGGGGACATGTGGAGCTCGGGCATCGGGATGTCGCGGCGCGACGGGACGAAGTGTGCGGGTCCGGCGTCCGGGCGCGCAAGCGGCGGACGGCGGAAGCGGCGCAGAATTGCCGGGCCGATGAACGGCGGAGAATCAATCTGGGGCGCGGGTGGAACCGCGCCCCTCCCGGACAAGAGGTCTTCGGCACGGCGTCGGTTCCACCCGTGCCCTGATCTGTTCGCGGCCTGCCTCAGCCCATGAACGGGCGCATCTCGTCGAGCATCTTGGGAACGCGAACGAACGGATCGTCCTTCAGCTCGTACTCCAACGCGACGAACCCTTGATAACCGGAGTCGCGGAGCAGCTTGAACATCCGGGCGTCGTCGCGCGGTTCCTCCTTCGACTGCCCGCGCCGGGTCATCTTGCCCTTGAACTGCACGTTGACCGCCCAGGGCGCGATCTTCGCGAGATCGCCGTAGGGATCGTCGGTGTGGAAGTTGCCGGAGTCGAGATTGATCCCGATCCACGGGGATTTCACCGCCCGGACGATCTCCACCAGGTCGTCGGCCTCGGCCACGATGCCGCCGTGGTTCTCGATGCCGAGGAAGATGCCGGCCTTGCCGGCGGCCTCGCCGCATTCCTCCAGCGCGGCGATGCAGTTCTTCTTGGCCTCGTCCTTGGTGACGTCTTTCGGCGGGCCGCCGGCGAACACGCGGATGTGCGGTGCGCCGAAGATCGATGACTTACGGATCCACTCGTTCACGTGGGCGATCTCCTTGTCGCGTTGCGCACCCTTGGGATGGCAGAAGTTGTTGCCCACCGCGGTGCCGCTGACGGTGACGCCGCGGAGATGCGCGTGGCGCCGGACCTCGGCGAGGTAGGCGTCGGTCACGTCCGCCGGGAAATAATAGCTGGTGAGCTCCGCGCCCTCGACACCGTGGTCGGCGCAGTAGTCGACGAACTTCAGCATGTCCATGCCGTCGCGGAGGCCGTCCTTGGCGCCCTTGACGTCGCTGCGGAAGGAATACGCTGCCAAGGCAAGGCGGAGACGGGCCTTGCCGCCGCGCGCGAACGGTCCGACCGCATGGGCGAACGGAAGGACGGCGGCCGAAGCGGCGAGGGATCCGAGGAACGTGCGGCGGGAGAGCATGGGCGAAACCTAGGGGCGGCAGCTTGATTCTTCAATGTCGCACTCTGGAATGTCGCACTCTGGAATCGGCGTGCGCCCCGTGCCGCGGACTCAGCGGGCCGCGTCCAGCATCGCGTCGCGTCGGGCTTTGAACTCGGTCCCGGGTTTCCACGCCGGCCATGTCTTGCCGTCGGCGACGCGTTCGCCGACCTGATAGAGCAGTTGCAGGTCCTCGACCGCGCCGGAGAGGTCCCAGTCGGGTTTCACGTCGTCGCTGACCTTGTGGTAATCGCGCTCCGTGTACTCGTCGGCCTTGGCTTGGCCGTAGCCCGCAGGCTTGTCGCGGTAGTCCATCCCGCCTTTACCGTAGAGAGCGGGCACGCCGACCTTGGCGAACTCGAAGTGGTCGCTGCGGTAGAAGATGCCCTTTTCCGGCATCGCCTCGGGTGTCACGGTGCGTCCCTGCGCGGTCGCGATGCCAAGCACGATGTCGTCGAGCGTCGAGTTGCCGAGGCCCACGACGGAGAAGTCGCGCGTGCGGCCCCAGGTGTTGAGGCCGTCCATGTTGATGTCGGCGAGGGTGCGCTGGAGCGGATAGAGCGGACGGGTGGCGTAGAACTTCGCGCCGAGCAGGCCTTGTTCCTCGGCGGTGACGGCGAGGAAGAGCAACGAGCGCTTCGGCCGCGCGGATGTCTTCGCGAAGGCTTCCGCGATCCCGAGCAGCCCGGCGGTGCCGATGGCGTTGTCGGCGGCGCCGTTGTAGATCGGGTCGCCGGCGAGCTTCTCGTCGCGTCCGAGATGGTCCCAATGCGCCGTGTACACCACCCATTCGTCGCGGAGCTTCGGATCGCTGCCGGTGAGCTTGGCGACGACGTTCTTCGAGCGGACCTGGCGGATCGTGTTGGTGACGGCGAAGTCGGCGGTCATGCCCAGCGGCATCGGGCGGAAATCACGCCGCAGCGCGGCTTGCTTGGCGGCTTCGTAGGGGGTGCCGGCGGCGGCGAAGAGCTTCTGCGCCCGCTCGAGGCTGATCCATCCGGCGGCCTGCAACTGCGCTTCGGTATTGCCGGCAAGGTCGAAGCGTTCGCGTCCCCACGAGTTCACCACCACGAACCACGGGTAGGCCGCGGGCTTGGTCTCGTGGACGATGAGCGCGGCGGCGGCACCCTTCGCCGCGGCGATCTCATATTTGTAGGTCCAGCGGCCGTAGTAGGTCATCGCCTTCCCCTTGAACATCGCGTCGTCGAGCTTCGAGGGGTCCTTCGGGTCCGGGATCGGCGGGTCGTTGATCAGGAACACGACCGTCTTGCCCCGGACGTCC
>CAIWVP010000021.1 GCA_903916195.1 uncultured Verrucomicrobiota bacterium
ATCCCCACCGCCAGTTCTGGGTCGTCTCCCAACCCCCGAAACCACCCGAAAACCGCTGGTCCGACGTCCTCGCCAAGTTCTCCCTCTGACCCAGTCTCATTTTGTTCCCACACCAAGTCTCCTTTTGAACTCCCGCCGACAGATGCCGAAGCGGACATTGACATCCGAGCACAATGTCGGGTACTTACCCGATTAGCTAAAGATGAACTTCGCGAAGAAAACCATGGCCATCGTAGCCAGCCAGCTCCGCCAACAAGGCGGGAAAGCAGGCTGCTCTTGGCATACCGCCAAGGCATGGGTCGACGTGGAGGTCCTCTTCTAGAGCAAGAAGCCAAGACCAAGTTTTTCCGAAAACCCACGATCGCCCGGCGATCGTGGGTTTTTTGTTGCCGCGGCCCCGGGGGCGGCGGAGGCGGGAAGACGACGGCGGAGGCGGACGTAGAAAACCAAGCCGGAACCACGGCGGACAGAGACAGAGAAAGAAACAGACATGAGGACAGAACTGGACACGACACCCGCGAGACTTGGGCTCGATACCCGCTTCGCGCTGGTGCCCGAACCCGCGGCACCGTTCACGCGGACGGCCGAGACCGAGCTCGAACGATTGAAGAACCGCATGCTGCACCTGGCCCTCGGGGCCGTGGCCAGCCCCGCGCTGCGCGCACCGTTGCGCCGCGCCGCGAACGAGGCGGCGGCATTGGCCTGGCTGGAGCCGCACCCGTTGCTGGTCTTCCCGACCTTGTTCGAGGAAAAGGCGCTCGCGACCCGGCGGCGTTCGCTCCGGCAGGAGCTCATCCGCGCACGCAGCACCGAACTGATGGCGATGGCCGCATGAAAACCCGCGCCACCATCAGCCTTCCCCGGGCGGACGGGCAACCGGGCGGGCGTCGACAGGACAGCATCTCCGGTGCGGATGCCTTCGCGTCCCCGCGCCGCCGCGTGCCCTGATCACGACCGGGCCTCGATCCACGTCCTGACGCCCGGGAACGCCGCGCCCAGATCGCCCAAGGCTTCCTCGCCACGGACCAGCAGCGCGGTCGAGAGAGCGTCGGAATCCGCCGCCGACGGGAGCGCCACCGCGGCCATGCGTCCGCCGGTGACCGCGATGCCGGACCGCGGATCGAGCACGTGGCCATAGGTCCGACCTCCGTCGCTGAACGATTTCCCCCAGGTCGCCGAGACCGAGAGCGCTTCATCGCGGAGCTCCACTTCGCATCCGTCCGGCAAGGCGACCTTCCACCTCTCCGCGTCCGGCGGCGCGCCGATGGCGACCACCGTGCTGGTGCCGCCGTGGAGCAACGCGCCGGTGATGCCGGCTTCGCGCAGCAGCTCGACGGCGCGTCCGAGGGCCCAACCTTTGCCCACGCTGCCCAAGTCCAACATCACGCCCGGGCGGCTGAAACACACGGTGCCGGCGGCGGCATCGAGCTCAACGTGCCGCGGACCGACGCAGGCGAGCGCTTCGGCGAGCACCGGGGGCGAAGGCCGCGATCCCGTGCCGCCCATGAACCCCCACGCCCGCACCAGCGGTGCCGCGGTGATATCGAAGGCGCCGCCGGTCGCCGCGGTCAGCGCGAAAGCCCGCTGGAGCAGGCGCATCACCTCCGGCGCGACACGGACCGGTCCGGCGGCCGCGCCCGCGTTGACGCGAGCGATGTCCGTGTGCGGCCGATACAGGCTCAGCAGGTCTTCCCAGCGCTCCACCTCGTCGAGCGCTTCCTCGGCGGCGGCGCGGAGGCGGACCGGGTCATCGCCGTGGAGCGCGAATTCGAAGCGCGTCGCCATGGCGTTGCGGGCCACGAGCACGGGAGGGGGCGCGGACATGGCGCGGAGAAAGGCGGCGGCGGGCGGAGAGGGTCCGCCCGCCGCCGTGGATCACTTGGTCCTCAGCCAAGCCGCGACATCGGCAAGGTCCTGCGGCAAGAGACCGAGCTGGTCGGCGCTCATCATCAGCGAACGGCCGAGACCCTTGCGGGACGCGACACGGTTCTTCGGCACGGTCTGGGTAAGGCCCGCGGCCGACTGGAGGATCAGCGGGTCGCCTTCCGACTGCACGATGCCGTGGAGCGTGATGCCGTCCTTGGTCTTGATCTCGGTGCCGTTGAACCCGCTGGCGATGTCCGCGCTGGGGTTGATGACCGAGTTGAGCAGCACCTCGGTGGTCTGGCGCTTGGCCCAGCCGGTCAGGTTCGGCGCGAACTCGGTGCCGATGTCGCCGACGCGATGGCAGCTGGTGCAGATGGCGTTGAACTTCTCGCCCCCGCGCTTCGCGTCGCCGTTGAGCTTCAGCACGTCGGCCACGGTGAACTTCGGTGCTTCGGCCGCCGGGATGACCGCCTCGGTCAGCTCGACGTTGTCGGGATCGTAGATGCCCCGGGCCTTGAGCGCCGCGTTCACCCCAGATTCCTTCCAGGACGAATCCTTCCGGTTCAGCAGCCACCAGAGGGCCTCGGCCTTGATGCTCTTGTCGGTCTTCGCCGCGACATCAAGCATCGCGTCGGCAGCCGCTTGGGCGGTGTTGTAGCCGATCGCGGTCAACGCCCGCTTGCGATCCGCGTCCGGCAAGGCGGACGACAAACCACGGGTCCGGAAGTCCGCGACGCTCTGCGCCGGATGCAGCCGCCAAGCGAGCCAGGCGAACTGCGACGACCACTCCAGCGGTCCGGTCCCGGGGCTGACCAGCGAGGCTTTCACCGCGTCGTAGACGATCGATTCCTTGCCGCTGGCGCCGGTTCCCCAAGCCTCGAGATAGGTGCGGTCCACGCCGTCAAAATGCTTGGCGAGCCTGACCAGGATGTCCTTGGACTGGTCGGCCGGGATGTCGCGCATCGCGAGCGCGACCTCGCGCCGGACCGCGGACGACGGGTCGTCGGCCAGCCGCTTGGCGTTGCCGAGCAGGTCATGGCCTTGGCGGCGCAACGCGCGGAACGCGACCACCCGGGTCTGCGCGTCGAGGGCCTCCCCGGACAACGGCGCGGCGGCCATCCCACCGGCCGAGGGTTTGTCGGAGACCGGGCTGACGATGGGCGACATGCCGCTGGCGGCGGCGGCGGGCTTCGGGCCGAGGCCCCCGACCTTCCGCGATTCGCGCGACAACAGCTGTTCGACCTGTTTCAAGCCGTCCGGCCCGAGCCGTGAAAGAAGCCACACGGCGCGGGCGCGCACGGCGGGGTTCTCATCCTTCAGCAGCTTGGCGACGGGCTTGAGGGCCTTCGGTCCCATGGCGGCGAGGGCCTGATGGGCGGCACCGCGCACGTTGACGGCGGGGCTCTTCAATCCGGCCAGCGCGCCGTCGAGCGTGGTGTGGTCCACCTTGGGCACCTTCGGGCGGAATCCTTTCGGCGCGACGCGATAGATGGTGCCGGAGGTCGTCTCGTCCCAGTCCGCGTGGCCGCCGACGCGGGCGTCGAACCAATCGGTGACGTAGATGGCGCCGTCCGCGCCGACCGTGACGTCGCTGGGCCGGAACATCGTCTTGAGGTCGCGGGTCTCGTTGCGGCCGCCCTTGAAATCGGTGCCGGCGAACTCGCCCTCGCGGTTGCTGGTGAGGAAATCGAAGCGCTCGAGCTTGAAGCCCGCGCCATCCGGACGCGGGAAGTAGCCGAACACGACGTTGCGGCCCGGTTCGCAGCTGAGCAGCAGACCTCGGTACTTCGGTCCGAGCGCGCCGTCCTCGTAGTACGCGATGCCGGTCGGGGATCCGCCGCCGTACACGTCGCCCGAAGGCATGGTGCCGGGATCCTCCTGGCGCCATTCCGCGGTCGGCACGCTCTGGCCCGGACGCCGGTCGGCGCCCCAGGAGCGCTGTCCGTCGAAGGAGCAGAAGCCGGCGTTGCCGTACTCGAGCAGGAACGTGGTGCGGCACGCGGGAGGATCGTCGTTGTCGTTCTGGAAGACGTCGCCGAAGGCCGAGAGCGTCTGCTCGTAGCTGTTGCGGTAGTTGTGGCCGATGATGTTCACGCCCGAGCCGTCGGGGTTCATCCGTGCGGTGAAGCCGCCGACCCACACGTGTCCGTCGTCTGATTTCTGGCCGGCGATCTTGGTGGGTTCCCAGCCGAGGTCGGCCTTGCCGCCGCCGTAGGTCGGGTCGTAGGCGCTGCCGATGCGGAAGGTCTTGCCCGACTTGTCGGTGAACATCGCGCCGGTGTTGCCCGAGTTCCAATACCACTGGCCGTCCGGCCCGACGGTGACGCTGTGGATGGTGTGGTCGTGCTTGCGGCCGTTGAAGCCGGTGAGCAGCACCTCGCGCTTGTCGATGGCCGGGTCGAACTTCCCGTCGCGGTCCACGTCGGTGTAGACGATGAGGTCGGGCGCCATCGAGACGACGATCTTGTTGTCGATCACGGCGATGCCCATCGGCGCGCGCAGGGCCGGTTCCTGGACGAACACGCGCTGCTTGTCGGCCTTCCCGTCGCCATCGGTGTCCTCGAGGATGACGATGCGGTCACCGGCGGGCTGGCGGTCGTAGTGGCCGCGGTAATCGACCCCTTCGGCGACCCAGATCCGGCCGTCCTTGTCGACGTCCATGTTGGTCGGGTTCTTGAGCATCGGCGACGAGGCCCAGACGGTGACCTCGAGCGCGGGATCGCTGGTCGAGAGCATCGTGGTGGGCACGCTCGTCTCGGCGGCGCGGACGGCGAACGACGCGGCCAATGAGATGGCTGCGAGATAGACACGGGGAGGCTTCACGACGCGGAGGTTTGCCGAGCGGCGGCCCGTGGGGAATCCCGAAATCACGGCGAAGGACGTCCGGCCGCCGACGCGCGGACCGAGTTGGTGGAAGGGGACGTCCTTCCTTCCGAGGACCGGGTGGTACGGAGCGGTCCGGGACGGACCGGGATCCGGAGGCCCGGTTGTTGGTGCACGCGAGAGGACTTGAACCTCCACTCCTTGCGGAACCAGATCCTAAGTCTGGCGCGTCTGCCATTTCGCCACGCGTGCAACCTTCCCGGAGGAAAGCCGCGGACCGCGCCGAAGGCAAGCCGGGCGCTATGCGTGCTACGCCTCGCCGCGCGGATCGAGCGCCTCGCGGAGGCCGTCGCCGACGAGGTTCAACGACAGCAGCATGAGCGCGAGCAGCGTCCCCGGGCACGCCACCAGCCACCAGTAAACACGCACCGGGTTGATCTGCGCCGCGCCTTCCGCGATGAGCGTGCCGAGACTCGCCTGCGGCGGCTGGATCCCCAGCCCGAGATAGCTCAGGAAGCTCTCGTACAACACCACGCCCGGGACCGTGAGCGTCAGGTACACGATCACGATGCCCAGCACGTTGGGGAAGATGTGCCGGACCAGGATCCGGACGTGGCCCGCACCGAGCGCCCGGCTCGCCAGCACGAACGGCCGCGTGCGCAGCGACAACACCTGGCCGCGGACGATCCGCGCCATGGTGAGCCATGACACCGCGCCGAGCCCGGCGAAGAGCAGCAACATCCGCGCGGAAGGCTCCAGCGCCGGCGACACCGCGGTCACGGCCCGCCGCACCGGACCTTCGAGCGTGGTGATGAGCACGATCACGAAGATGATGCTCGGCAGCGAGTAGAGCACGTCGACCGCGCGCATCATCGCGCCGTCGGTGCGGCCGCCGACATATCCAGCTACCATCCCCCACGCCACACCGATGGCAAGGCTCACACCGGCGCCGACCGCGCCGACCAGCAGCGAGATCCGCGCCCCGGCGAAGACGCGCGTGAACAGGTCGCGTCCGTGGACATCCGTGCCGAACCAACACGAGGCACCGGGCGCGGCGAACTGGGCATCCGATCCGTGGTCCGCCGCATGCGGGCTGACCGCCGGCACCAGCAGCGCCAACACGACCATCAGGAGCAAGAACGCCGCGGAGACGACGGCCGGCCGGTTCCGTCGGAAGCGGAGCCAGGCGCGCTGATCGGGCGTGAGGGCGGGTGCTGGTTCACTCATGTTCCACCCTCGGGTCGAGCAGGCCGTAGGCGAGGTCCACGGCGAGGTTGAGGACGAGCAACAGCACCGCGTAGAGCAGCACCAGGCCGATGACCAGCGGGTAATCGCGGCTGCGCGAGGAATCCACGATGAACACGCCGATGCCCGGGATCTGGAAGATGCTCTCCACCACGAACGAACCCGTCAGCAGATCCGCCAGCATCGGTCCGCTGTACGAGACCACCGGCATCACGGCCAACCGGAACGCGTGGCGCATCAGGATCGCGGGCTCGCCGAGCCCCTTGGCGCGCGCGGTGCGGATGAACTCGCTCCGCAACGTCTGGGCCATGCCTTCGCGCATCAGCCGCGCGACGCGTCCGGCGAAATAGAGCCCGAGCGCCACCATCGGCAGCACCGCCTGCATCGGCGAACCCCAGAGCGCCGCCGGGAACCAGCGCAGCTCCAGCGCGAAGACCATCACCAGCAGCGGTCCGACCACGAACCCGGGCACGCAGATGCCGACGAGCACGAGGAAGCTTCCGCCCCAGTCCGCCCAGCCGCCGCGCCGCATCGCCGTGAAGAAGCCGACCGGCACGCCGACGCCGATGGCGAAGCCGAAGCCGAGCAGGCCGAGCGCCAACGACACCGGCAACCCTTGGAGGATGATGTCGGCGACGCTGTGGTTGCGGTACTTCAGCGAGAGGCCGAGGTCGCCGCGCAGCGCGTCGCCGAGCCAGCGCACGTATTGGACGGGGACCGGTTCGTCCAGATGGTAGCGCGCGCGGAGCTGGCGCTCGATCTCCGCGGAGGCGGGTGCGCGATCACGGTCGAACGGTCCGCCCGGCGCGAGCCGTAGCAGCCCGAACGACAGCATGCTGATCACCAGAAGCAGCGGGACGAAGAAGAGGATGCGCCTGAGGAAGTACATCGATCAGCCGATGGGGAAGGTCCGTGGAAGAGCGCGCCAACGTCCTGGACCGCGGTGGCGGCGCAGAGCGGAGCCGCCGCTTCCGCCGGCCTGAGGAGAAGACATGTCATGGGACTTGGCTTGCCTTTCCAGCGGAGTAAAGCGGCGGCAAGCCACGCGCGGTCCAACACGCTTCCGCGCGGAAGGCCCATCGTTGGTTGTCCCCTCGGATATCATCGTTTTGTCGGGGCCGCGGTCCGGCGCATGGCGTTGAACGGATGGAGGTCGAGCACGTTGCCGTGGACGCCCTCGACCCGGGCCGGATCATACAGCGTGAACCCGGCCTCGAACCAGAGCGGGATCACCGGCACCGCGTCGCGCACCAGCATCGTCTCGGCGTCGCGGAGCAGCACGGCGCGCCGGGCCATGTCGGGCTCGCGGGACGCGGCCTCCAGCAACGCGTCGTAGAGGGGGTCCTTCCAGCCGGTGCGGTTGTTCCCGTTCACGGACGTGAACAGGTTGAGGAAGGTGTCCGGGTCGTTGTAGTCGCCGATCCAGCTGCTGCGGCTGAGGTCGTAGTCGAGCTTCCGTTGCGCGGCGAGGTAGACCTGTTTCTCGACCTGGCGGATCTCGACCTCGATGCCGAGCTCCTGCCGCCATGCCGCCTGGAGCTCGACCGCGACGCGTTCGTGCAACCGCGCGCCGCCGCCGCCGGAGCTGTCGCAGAGATAGACCAGTTTCGGGAACCCTTTGCCGCCGGGGAAGCCGGCCTCGGTCATCAGCCGGCGCGCCTGCTCCGGATCGAGCGTCTGGCCCGGCCCGCGGAGGTAGTTCGTCGTCGCGGTGGGGACGATGTGGTCGGCGGGTTCGCAGGCGGAGGCGAGCCGGTGCACGAGCCGGCGCTTGTCCACGGTGAGCGCGAGAGCGCGGCGGACGCGCGGATCGGCGAGCGCGGGCCGGGTGACGTTGAGCCGCACGAAGTAGCTCCCGAGCATCGGGAACGTGTGGTAGTCGGGGCGCTTGGCCATCTCGGGCAGCAGCTCGGCAGGGATCAACGGCTTGTCGAGGATCACGTCGATCCGGTGGTCGAGATACAGGTTCAGCGCGGTGGCGGGCGAGGAGACGGCGAGGAGGTCGACGATGCGGCTGGGCGTGTTCGTGGCATCCCAATGGCGCTCGTTCCGGCGGAGACGGATGCGGTCGTTCAACCGCCACGACTCCAGCTCGTAGGGACCGCTGAAGGGCGGATGCATCATCACCCACCGGTCGCCGTGGCGCTCGATGGCCGCGCGCGGGACGACCGCGAGCGTCTGGAACGCGCAGAGGTCGAGGAACCACGCACACGGATGTCCGAGCTCGACCTCGAACGTGGCGGCGTCCGGCGCGCGGAGGGCGACCGATGCGAAGTCCTTCGTCTTGCCGGTCAGGAAATCCGTCGCGCCACGGACCGGATCGAGCAGGCTGGCGTACTGGCAAGCGTTGGTCGGTTCCAGCACACGGCGCCACGAGTACAGGACATCGGCCGAGGTGATCGGTGCACCGGTGGACCAGACGGCGTTGGTGCGGAGGTGGAAAGTGTAGCGCCGCCGGTCGGCCGAGACATCCCAGCGGGTCGCCAAGGCGGGGATCGGTTGGCTGGTGACGGGATCCGGACGCGCCAACCCCTCGAACAACGGCAGCACCGCCCGGAGTTCCTCGATGCCGCTGACCAGCAGAGGGTCCAGCGATCCAGGATCCGGGCCGTTGAGGACCGTGAGGTCCGCGGCCGGTCCGCGGGAACAGCCGGTCGCCGACACCAGGACCCAGGCGACGAGGAAGGAGAGCAGGAGAGAAAGGGAGAAAGGGGGCCGGGCAGGGATCAGGGAGGAGGTTCCTTTCTCCAGTGCTTCCTTCCTCCCCTGCTCACCGACCGCCGCGCCGAGCCTTGCGACGCATGGAGACAAAGACGCCCCCGGGGAGTCTCCGAGGGCGTTCGTCGGCACCGGCATGGCCGGGAGCTTGGGAGGTTATTTGGCGGGCGCAACGGCGTTGGTCGCCGTCTTGACCGCGTTGGTGACGGCGGTGCCGAGCGCGTTCGCGGCCGGGGCCGAGGCGGCCGCCTTGCCGAGCTCCGCGCGGACGAGCTTGGTCTTGCCCGCGCCGGCCTTTGAGCCCAGCACGGAGACCGTGAGCGAGAGCACCAGGAAGGCGCCGGCGGAGTATTTCGTCAGACTGGTCAGCGCGTTGCCCGCGCCGGCGCCGAAGAGGGCGTCGGTGGTGCCGCCGCCGAACGCCTGGCCCATGCCCGCCTCTTTCTTGGGCAGCTGGACGAGGACGAGCAGGCAGAGGAACAGGCAGACGAGGAAGAGCGCGAAGCTCAGGAGACCGATCAGGAGGCTCATAGGATGGGAAAGCGGTTCAGATGGAGTTCTTGATGATGTCCGCGAAGCTGCGGACCTCGAGGCTGGCGCCACCGACCAGCGCGCCGTCGATGTCGGGCTGGCCGAGCAGCTCGCGGGCGTTGTTCGCCTTGACGCTGCCGCCGTACTGGATGCGGACGCGCTTGGCGACGACCTCGCCGTGCAGCGTGGTCAGGACCTTGCGGATGAAGGCATGGACCTCTTGCGCCTGGGCGCTGGTCGCGGTCTTGCCGGTGCCGATGGCCCAGACCGGCTCGTAGGCGAGCACCGTGCGCTCGACCTGCTCGGCGGAGAGGCCGGCAAGGGAGCCGCCGAGCTGGCCTTCGACGATCTGCTCGGTGATGCCGGCCTCGCGCTCGGCGAGGGTCTCGCCGACGCAGACGATGGGGACGAGATTGGCGGCGTGGGCGGCGGCGGCCTTCTTGGCGACGAGGGCGTCGGATTCCTTCTGGAACTGCCGGCGCTCGCTATGACCGAGGATGACGTAGCCGACGGAGAACTCCTTGAGCATGCCGGCGGGGATCTCGCCGGTGAACGCGCCGTAGCCGTCCGCGCTGAGGTTCTGCGCGCCGAGGCGGATGTTCGAATCGATGATCGCCTTGGAGACGCTCTCGAGCGCGGTGAAAGGCGGGGCGACCACGATGTCGACCTCCTTGACCGCGGCGAGCTCGCGTTTGAGATCGTTCACGAGGGACAAGCCCTCGGCGACCGTCTTGTTGCTCTTCCAGTTACCGGCGATGATGAGTTTTCGCTCTTTGTCCATGATGGGGAGAATCGGTTGGCCCTGGCCGGCGGTTCACTTGTCGTCCAGCGCGAGCACGCCCGGCAAGGGGATGCCCTCGAGGAACTCGAGGCTGGCGCCGCCGCCGGTGCTGGCGAAGGTGACCTTGTCGCCGAGACCGGCCTTGTTGACGGCCTTCACGCTGTCACCGCCGCCGATGATCGATTTCGCGCCGCTGTCCTGCGTCGCGGCCACGACCGCTTGGGCGACGGCGTTGGTGCCGGTGGCGAACCGCGGGTCCTCGAACATGCCCATCGGGCCGTTCCAGAGGATGGTGCCGGCACCGGCGATGACGGCGGCGTAGGCCTTGGTCGTCTCGGGCCCGATGTCGAAGCCTTCGCAATCGTCCGGGATGTCGCCGACGTTGACGCGTGGGTTGACGAACTCGAAGACCGGGCGGCCTTTCTTGTTCAGCTTGCCGGTGTCCTTGAGGTCCGCGATCACCGTGTCGGTCGGCAGCAGGAACTTGACGCCCTTCTTGGCGGCCTTGGCTTCGGCGGCCAGCGCGGTGCCGGTGTGGTCCTTTTCGACGAGGCTCTTACCGGTCTTGCCGCCATGGGCGAGCTTGAAGGTGTAGGCCATGGCCCCGCCGATGAGGACGGTGTCGGCCTTGTCGAGCAGGCGGTCGATGACCTTGATCTTGTCGGAGACCTTGGCACCTCCAAGGATGACGACGAACGGGCGGGCGGGGTGGTCGAGCTCGTCACCGAGGAACTTGAGCTCGCGCTCCATCAACAATCCAGCGACGCAGGGGCCGCCTTGGGCGCGGATGGCCTGGGCCGCGCCGCTGGTCGAGGCGTGGGCGCGGTGCGCGGCGCCGAAGGCGTCGTTGGCGTACACGTCGGCGAGGCGGGCCAGGCGGGCGGCGAACGCGGGGTCGTTGGCCTCTTCCTCAGCGTGGAAGCGGACGTTCTCCAAGAGCAGGATCTCACCGTCCTTGAGCGCGGCGACGGCGGCCTCGGCTTTGTCGCCGACGGTCTCGTCGACGAACGCGACCGGGCGGCCGAGCATCTCGCCCAGCTTGGCGGCGACGGGGGCGAGGCTCATCGAGGATTCGCGCTTGCCGTCCGGCCGGCCGAGATGGGCGGCGAGGACCACGCGGGCACCCTTGGCGCGGAGCAGTTCGAGCGTCGGGAGCGTCTCCTTGATCCGGGTCGTGTCGTTGATGACCATCACCCCGTTCTTCTCCTCCATGGGGACGTTATAATCCACGCGGAGGAGCACGCGTTTGCCGGTCAGTTCGAGGTCGCGGACGGAAAGCTTGGCCATAGTCGGATACCTGATTCCAAAGGCCGTCGAAGCTAGCGACCTGCTAGGTCGAGTCAAAGGGCATTTTCCGGCCCGAAACGGTCTTCCGAGGCCATCGGTCGGGCCGGCTAAAAAACAAAAGCGGGCATCTTGCGATGCCCGCCTAACCCAAACAACCAAACTAAACCCCCTTTTTCGATCCGTCACCGGACCGACGGAGACCGGTCTTCCGGACGTTGCGACCGGGGTGTCCGTTCTCAGGAACCAACAGGCTGATTCACGCTAATGTTGCATGAACGTTCAAATGATTTCTTTGATGCTGGCCGAGAAACCCACGATGTCCCGCCGTTGTATCCGGATGGCCGCCGAACGTGGGCCGGGTCCAAGACTTTTCAGCGGAAGAAGATGAGCCAGATGATGCCCAGCATCGGCAACATGAACGGCACGGTGAACTTCCCGATGTACCCGAGGAAGGTCGGCGTCTTGGCGCCTTGCTGGTCTGCGATGGCCTTGACCATGAAGTTCGGCCCGTTGCCGATGTAGGTGTTGGCTCCGAAGAAGACGGCACCGACGGAGATGGCGAGGATGAACTTGTTGAAGGCCGCGTTCCCGAGCAGGAACGCCACCTCGATCTCCTCGACGCTCGCGGTCTTCGCCGCGAGGCGCTCCGGATGGTAGCGCTGGAGGGCGGCGAAGGTGTTCCGGACCTCTTCCGCATGCTCGCCATGGACGAAGGTCGCGAGGTCCGCGCCGCCCGTCTGCACCAGATGCTGCACCTGCTGCACGACGTCGGGGTCCACGAACGCGCCGAAGATGGCGCTGAGGAAGCTCAGGTACGTCGGGGCGTTGTCGAGCACGCTGCTGAGGATGCCGCTGCCCCAGTAGAAGAACGCCGGCGTCGGGCTGCCGAGCTCCTTGGCGTTCGCCGCCAACCAGTCGAGCGCCGGCATCATCGTGGCGAAGATACCGATGAACAAGACCGCGACCTCCTGCACCGGATGGAAGTTGAACTGGTTCTCCGCGTGCACGCGCTTCTGGGTCGTGAAGTACGATCCAGCAGCGGCGCCGAGCATCAGCGCTTCCCGGAGGAACGGCGGATCGTTCGCGAACAGCACGGCGCCGAGGATCACCGCCAGGAAGAAGACGTTGGGGAGCCCGTCGACGGCGAACCCGTCCTCCGGCGCGACATGCGCCGCGCGGACCGGCTTCGGCGCCTTGCGGAAGTTCAGGAGGTCGACCCCCAGGAACATCGCGAGCAGCACGCCCAACCCGACCGCCCACATCGGCCAGCAGTGCTCCGCCACCCACCAGAACGGGATGCCCTTGAGGTAACCGAGGAAGAGCGGCGGATCGCCGATCGGCGTGAGGCATCCGCCGACGTTCGACACGATGAAGATGAAGAAGACCACATGGTGCGTGGTGAGCCGGTATCTGTTCATCCGGAGCCAGGGCCGGATGAGCAGCATCGACGCGCCGGTCGTGCCCAGCACGTTGGCGAGGACCGCGCCGACGAGGAGGAACCCGGTGTTGAACCACGGCGTCGTCTCGCCCCGCACCTTGATGTGGATGCCCCCGCTCACGATGTAGAGCGATCCGATGAGCGCGATGAAGCTGACGTACTCGTGCGCCGTGTGCAGGACCGGGGTCACCGCCCCGAGCACGAAAAGATAGTACGCGAGGGTGACCGCCCCGAGGCCGATGGCCACCTTGGGATAGTGCCGTGTCCACCAGTCCGCGAAGAACAGCGGAGCCAATGCGATGGCGAGCAGCAGCACCACGAACGGGACGATCATCCCCGGGTGTGGAGCTTGGGCGGCCGCGGCGAAGAACATAGCGTCGGAGAGCGTGCCGGCCGTCGCTCTCCGGCGGCAAGGTGCGAGTGCGGCGTGAGAGTGCGGCGCGAGCGCTGTGTCAGGGTCGCGGCGCGCGGAAGTACTTCTCCACGATCCAGGCGGGCTGCCACGAGTCCGGCAGGCGCGCCCGACCGGTCAGGTCGCGGCGGAGCGGCTTCGGATGATCGGCGGCGAGCGGCTGCGTGTCGCCCACGCGGGCCTGCCAACCCTTCATGACGTCGAGCAGATGCGCGATCCGTCCGGCGTTCCCGGGATCGCCGGAGACGTCGACGAGCTCGTCGGGATCGTCCTGGAGGTCGAACAACTGCCGATGGGCGACCTCCGGATAGCAGATGAGCTTCCAGCGGCCTTCGCGCACGGACCGCATGAGACCGAGGTACGGCAGGAACACGGAATCACGGACCCGCTCCTGCTCGCCGGACCAGATCGGCCGCAGGTCGGAGCCTTCCAAGCCGGCTGGAAGCGGCACCCCGGCCAACCCGCAGATCGTCGGGAACAAGTCGAAAAGATAGGTGAACGCCTCGGTCGATCGCCCGGCGGGGATCCCGGGGCCGGCGATGATCAGCGGGCAGCGCATGCTGTGCTCGTAGACGTTCTGCTTGCCGAGCAGGCCATGGCTGCCCAACGCGAGGCCGTGGTCGGCGGCATAGATGACGATCGTGTTCGTGCCGCGCGGGGAAGCCTTCAGCGCGGCGAGGATGCGTCCGATCTGCGCGTCGAGGTGGCTGACCAGGCCGTAGTACTCGGCCAGTTGCTCGCGGACCATCGCCGGCGGCCGCGGCCACGGCAGCAGTTCCTCGTCGCGGATGACGAGCTGCCCGTTGTCGAACGGATGTTGGGGCAGGTAGTTCTTGGGCAACGGCGGCAGGTCGGCGTGGTAGCGGGCACGCCAGTCCTCGGGCGGATTCCTCGGATCGTGCGGCGCGGTGAAAGCGATGTAGGCCAGCGACGGTTTGCCGTCCGGCGATCGCCGCAGGAACTCGATCGCCGCGTCGGCGAACTCCTCGCTCGAGAACCGCGCCGCCGCACGCGCCGGTGTGAAGGTGCCGTCCGGCCGCAGGTCCTGCACCGGGACCTTCGTGTGGTCGGCCATGCCGCCGAGGTGGACGGACCGGCCTGCGCTGAAGCTTCGGGCGAAGGATTTCTGCCCGTTGTGCCATTTGCCCGCGCCGAACGTCGTGTAGCCGCGGGACCGGAGGACCTCAGGGAAGGTCGGCGCGTCGGAGATGGCGGGGTCGACGTGGAACCAGGTGCGCCCGCTCATCAGCATCGCGCGGCTCGGGATGCACACCGCGCCGTTGTTGCCGCCGAAGCAGTAGTTGCCGCGGAAGCTGAAACCCTCGGCGACCAACCGGTCGAGGTTCGGCGTGCGGATGTGGGCGTTGCCCCACGCGCCGATGGTGTCGGCCCGCTGGTCGTCGGCGAAGAGGAACAGGATGTCCGGCGGTGTCGCAGCCCGGGCGCGCAGGCCGGCCACACCGAGCAGCACAACGAAGACGAAACGGATGATGCAGCGCGACGCGTGCCGGATCCGCCGCGTGGATGCGTGCGCGGGAAAGGCGGGCCACGACATACTGCCGCCCGGCCTTCGCGTCCCCAGAGGTCCCCGTCCCGTCGACGAGCGGATCGGGTCTTGTGAAGTCTTCATGAGGTCGCTTGAAGAGGATCAGATCCAGCGGGGCGGCTTCACGCAGCGGAAACCGAGATGGTTGCTGCCGGTCGACACCTCCCCACGGCCGCGGGTCCCGACCATGTAGCGCGTGCAATACTCATCGGTGCAGAGGAACGAGCCACCGCGGTGGACCCGCTTCCGCTCCGAGGGCTCGGCCGGGTCCAGCGACGAATCCGGTCCCTGCGGGTTCCGGACCACGCCGCCCGTCGCCGCGCGTTCGGCGTAATGGTCGGCGCGGTACCAATCGCTCACCCATTCCCAGACGTTGCCCGCCATGTCGTGCAGGCCGTAGCCGTTGGCCGGGAACTGCGCGACCGGCGCGATGCCTGCGAAACCGTCCTCCGCCGTGTCCTGTACCGGGAACCTTCCCTGGAACGTGTTGGCCATCGCGCGGCCCGCGGGCCGCAGCAAGTCGCCCCAGGCGTAGAGCTTGCCGGAGAGCCCGCCTCGCGCCGCGAACTCGAACTCGGCCTCGGTCGGCAGGCGTTTCCCCGCCCACTTCGCGTAGGCCACGGCATCCGCGTGGGCCACATGGACGACCGGGTGGCGCTCGCGGCCCTGGATGTCGCTCCCGGGGCCATCGGGATGGCGCCAATCCGCGCCCGCCTGATACCGCCACCAGCGCAAGTGATCGTCGAGCGGCACGCGCTCGGTCGTCGGCGTGAAGACCACCGAGCCCGCGACGAGGCTCTCGGGCGGCGCGGTCGGTATCTCCGCCTGCGTCGGCACGTGCTCCGCGACCGTCACGTGGCCGGTGGCGCGGACGAACCGCTCGAACTGCTCGTTGGTGACCTCGGTGACGTCCATCCAGAAACCGTCCACGCGGACGCGATGGACCGGCAGCGCGTCCTTGGTGACGCCAGGCAGCCCGCAGATGGCCTCCGACGAGGCCTCGCTGCCCATGGAGAACTCGCCTCCCGGGATCCAGACCATCCCGTCCGGCGCCGGCGAAGGCGGCGGTGTCTTGTCCTCGATCGTCGGGAGGAACGCGGATCCGGCGAACCCGGCCACGCCTTGGCCGGAGGTCTTCGCGGTCGCGGATCCCTCCCGTCGACTCCAGGCCCCGAAGAGTGCGGCGACGACGGCCACCAAGGCGATGATCCCACCGCGGCGAACCGAACCGCGGCGCGGCGCGACGGACGAACGCGGGACGACAGGGTCGGCCTTGGGTCTCATCGGTGCGTGAGGTCCACCGCGTTCCCCTCCGCGGCGACCGGATGCGCCACGCCGCGCCGGATGTCTTCGATGCTGGTGGTCACATCGGTCATGCGAGCAGAAGATCGCCGTCGCGGACGAGCGCAAAACGCGTCCTCCTTCTCACTCCCACCGCGGCTCCTTGCCGAGCAGATGCCGCACGAAGAAATCCATCCGGCGACGGATGCCGTAGGGGCTCTCGGCGGCGCCGTGCTCCGCGCCGGTCATCACGAGCAGCTCGAAATCCTTGTCCGCTTTCTCCAGCGCGTCGACGACCTGCAGGGTGCTCGCCGGGTCGACGTTGGTGTCCAGTTCGCCGACGATGAGCAGGAGCTTGCCGGTGAGCTTGTGGGCGTCCTCGACGTTCGAGCTGCGCTTGTAGGCTTCGCCGACGGGCCAACCGAGCCATTGCTCGTTCCACCAGATCTTGTCCATCCGGTTGTCGTGGCAGCCGCAGTCGCTCACCGCGACCTTGTAGAAGTCGCCATGGTCGAGCAGCGCCCTCGTCGAGCTCTGCCCGCCGGCGCTGCCGCCGTAGATGCCGACCCGCGAGAGGTCCATCCACGGACGGGTCGCGGCCGCGGCACGGATCCATGGTTTGCGGTCCGGGAACCCGGCGTCGGCCAGGTTCTTCCAGCACACGTCCTGGAAGGCCTTGGACCGTTGGCTCGTGCCCATGCCGTCCATCTGCACGACCACGAACCCGAGCTCGGCCAGAGCGTGTTGGCGGTTGAGCCGGCTGAACTCCTTCGGAACGAACGCGCCGTGCGGGCCCGCGTAGATCTCCTCGATGACCGGGTAACGCTTCGCCGGATCGAAGCGCGACGGCTTCACGATGATGCCGTGGATGTCGGTCGTGCCGTCACGGCCCTTGGCGACGAAGCGCTCCGGCACGGTCCAGCCCGCGGCCAACAAGGCACGGGCATCTCCGCGTTCGAGCTCGACCACGAGCCGTCCGTCGTCCGCGCCCCGAAGCTCGGTGACCGGCGCGAGATCGACACGCGACCGGGTGTCGATGAACCAACGCCGGTCGGGCGAGAACTCGACCTTGTGCGTCCCGTCGCCTTCGGTGAGCACGGTGAAGTTGCTGCCATCGAAATCCACCCGGCAGAGGTGCAGATAGTACGGGTCCTGACCGGGCCGCACCCCGCCGGCCATGAACCAGATCCGGCGCTTCGCCTCGTCCACGTGCTCGACGCGACGGACGACCCATTCGCCGCGCGTGACCTGGCTCTTCACCGCGCCGGTCTTCACGTCGTGGAGCCAGAGATGGCACCAGCCGTCGCGCTCCGACATCCAGAGCAGCTCACCGGTCGCGTCGAGCCAGTGTCGCCACGTCTTGCCCGTCCAATCGACGAACGTCTTGGCGACGTCTTCCGCCACCGTCCGCGCGACGCCGGTGCGCGGGTCGACGCCGACGAGCCGATAGATCTGGTGACCGCGCTGGTTGTAGGTGAAGTAGAGCTCGTGGCTGTCCGGCGCCCAGCGCAGGTCGAGGTCGCCGGATTCGGTGAACGGCTCGGGATACAACGCGTCGTCGACATCGGTCTGCTTGCGGGAGGCGACGTCGAAGAGGCGCAGGCGCGGCTTGGGCAAGATGTCACCCGGCTTGAGGTACGAGGCCGAGTGCAGCTTCGGCTGGAGCTGGTCCTTGGGCGACGACTCGATGCGGTACACCGTGCGGGTTCCGCCCTTCCGGACACGCACCGCCGCGACGCGCGACGAATCCGGCGCCCAGCTCACGTCGGTGTCGTAGGCGTCGCCTTCCGTACCGTCCTTGCTGAGCGCTTGCTCGCGGCCGGTCGCCACCTCGCGCAGATGGAGGTTGTGGTCCTTGACGAGGGCGACCCACTTCTTGTCGGGAGAAGCGCCTTGCACGGGCTTCTCGACCGTCGGCCCGACCGGTGCCTGCGCCGGCACGGATCCATCGATGACGGCGCGGTCCGGCGCGGTCGTGGCCTCGTAGACACCCAAACCGGTGCCGATCCGGTCGGTGACCAGCCAGACGTGTCCGGCAAAGGTGTGCTGGGACCGTTCCTGGCCGGGCCGGATGCGTCCGTAGCTCTGGCGCCCGCCGCGCTCGTCGATCCAGAAGAGCTCCACGTCGTCCTTCGAGTGGTTCACAAACGTGAGCGTGGTGTCGTCACCGGTGCGGCGGGACCGGTCCCGGCCCTCGCCGACCGGGCGTGGCGCGAGCGGCACGACGGCCACGGGCGGGGCGTCGGTGACGGTGCGCGTGCCGGCGACGCAATCCACGACGACGAACCCGTCGACGGCCGGGGCGGTCCGGACGCGGTACCAGAAACTCGTGTCACCCGGAAGCCATGCGGGATCGACCTTCGCCCGGAAGACCTTGTCCTCGGTCCGCTGCGCGAAGGTGGTCGCACGGGTGTAGTCGGCCTTGGAGCCTTGGGCGGCCGCCTCGTGGCGGAGCGCGGCGTGGACCACGAGCAGGCAGAACGATCCGCGCAGGAACCGCGTGAGGACGAACTTTCCTTGGGACATCACGGCGAACCTGCCGCATCCGGGCCGGATCGTCTTGGAGCGGATCGACCCGGCCGGCGCCACCGGAGGCACAAGGCGGCCGAGAGGCCTTCCGCAAGATCGTTCAGCCCTTCGCGACGGCGGCATTCAATGCGCGGATCTTGGCGCGGACCTTCTTGAACGACGCATGCTTCCGGAGCGCCGCGAGGTCGGGATCGCGCTGGAGCCACTTGAAGTCGCGGTAGCCGAGGTCGATCGCCCGATCGATCTCCGTGCACGCGAGTTCGGGTTGTCCGTTGAGCGCGAGGCTGCAGGCGTAGTTGAAGCGGACGTTGGCGTCGTCGGGACGGAGCTGGAGCAGGCGTTCGTCGACCTTCAAGCCGTCCCCGGCGCGGCCGCGGTCCGAGTAGTCGTCACCGAGCACCTGCAACGCCTCGACGTAGTCCGGCGCGCGGCGCACGAGCGCTTCGAGGAAATCGATCTCGACGTCGAGGTCGCGCTCCTGTCTGCGGCTGAGTTTGCGGTCGTCCTGTTTGGGCATACGGCGACGGCAATCTCGGGAAGGCGGAGGCACCCGTCAAGACGCGCGCCCCTTTCCGGTGTGATCAGAAATGGCGGTCAGGTCGGCACCTAGACCGCAGCCCGGCAGGGTCTGCGGTCTAGGTGCCTGAAGGCGGATCTCCCGACGACGCGGGAAGAATCCACGGACGGGC
>CAIWVP010000022.1 GCA_903916195.1 uncultured Verrucomicrobiota bacterium
ATCGCGTGCCAAAGGATGCGGTTGAGCACGTCCTCCGGCGCCTTGTCGACCTCGCGGAAGTTCAGCTTCGCGGAGACCTCGGCGTCACGCCGGAGCACCGGATCGTGGATGGCCTGCGGTGCCGGGTTCATCTGGTCGAGCGGGATGTGGTTCGGCACGGCGGTGAAGGGCGTGAAGTCCGGCCGGTCGGTGAAACATTCGGACATCGGAGTCGCGCTGGCGTCGAACTGGTTCATCGGCGGCAGACCGAGGATCTGCTCCATCGTGCGGATGAGGCTGGTGGTGTTGTACTGCGTGGACACCACCGCGCCGCGCTTGGCGTAGGGGCTGATGCAGTACGCCGTCGTGCGATAGCCGCTCACGTGGTCCCAGCCGGCCTGCGGATCGTCCTCGATGCCGAAGATGGCGGTCTCCGGCCAGAACCGGCTCTTCGAGATGGCCTCGACGATGCGGCCGAAGGCGAGGTCGTTGTCGGCGACGCACGACGCGGGCGTGGGCGATCCTTTGCTGGTGCCGCTGGTGTGGTCGTTCGGCAGGCAGATCAGGATGAGCGACGGCCACTCGCCCTTCTCCTCGGCGGCCTTGAGCTCGCGGATGAAGAAATCGGCGCGGTACTGGTCGGGCACCTCCATGCCCCAGCCGACGTAGTGGGTGGGCATGTGCGGCTTGAGCGAGGCGACCATGGGGTAGCTCGAGAAGAGCACGTCGTCCCACTCGCCCTTCCACTGGCGGAAGCAGTCCATGAACTTCGGCGAGCCCTTGCGCTTCGGGTCGCGCCACTTCACCGCGGGCGCGGCGAACTCGCCGTAGTCGCGCAGCGTCTTGCCGTGCTTGAGCGCGTTGTCCCAGAGGAATCCGCCGGGCGAATAGGCGAGCGCGTCGTCCTCGTCCTCGCCCATGCCGTCAGGATAGCTGCGGGGGAACCCGGCGAAGGACTTCTCCATGTAGTCGGTCGAGAAGGCCGTGGTGCTCCACTGGTGGCCGTCGGCGCTGAGGATCCCGGAGCAGTAGGTGTTGTCGAGCAGGACGAACTCCCGGACGAGCTTGTGCTGGTTGGGAGTCACGTGATCGCCGAAGATGCACAGGGCCGGATCGCCGTTGCCTTCCTTGATGTCGCCGAAGACCTGGTCGTAGGTCCGGTTCTCCTTGATCACGTACACCACGTGCTTGATGGGGCTCGGTTCGCCGATCCGCTCGGGCACCGGGCGCGCGGGCTGGCCGGGACGCGGCGGCAGTTTGCTGGCGACGATGGCCTCGCGGCGCAGGTTGCGCATGACCGTCTCCGAGAGCTTCGGCAGGTCGCGCTTCTTCGGCAACGGCACGAGCGAGACCGAGCCGTTGTACTGGTGCGAGTTGAAGCCGCTCTTGCCGTCGTTGTCCTTCTTCGGGACCACGGCGTGGCCCTTGATGTTCGCGACGGCGAGCACCCCGCGGACGGCGTCGAAGGCCAGCGCGCCCGGGAACCAGCCCACGGGGATCAGGCCGGTCAGCTTGGATTCGCGGTCACCCGGGTCGAAGCCGATGACGGCGACGGCGTTCTGCGTGCCGTTGGCGACATAGAGCGTCTTGCCCTTCTTGTCGAAAGCGAGCGCGTTGGGCGATGCGCCGAAGATATCGCTGGGCTTGGCCTTCACCCAGACGGTCTCGACGATCTTATCGGTGCGCGTGTCGATCACGCTCAGATTGTCGGAGCCGGCGTTCGCGCAGACCAGATATCGGCGGTCGGGCGAGAGAGCGAGCGCGCTGGCGTGCAGGCCGGTGAGGATCTCGGTGGTGCCTTTGCCGGCCTTGAGATCGATGACGCTGACGGAACCTTCGCTGGCGATATGGCGGACCGGGTCCACGCGCACCACGGTCCCGCGGCCGGCCGGTCCGGTGAGATCGCCGGGGCCGGGACGACGTCCGCCCCAGTTGGAGACGTACGCCTTGTCGCCCACCAGCACGACGTCGTACGGGGCGACGCCGACGTCGAAACGACGGAGCACCTTGCCCGTGGCGGCCTCGATCTCGAGCAACGTGTTCGAGAGGTTGCCGCAGACGTAGAGCTTCGCGCCGTCGGCCGAGAGCGCCAGACCAGCGGGGATCTCATCCTTGCGTCGAGGGGCGTCGGCGTGCGGCAACGGCAGCGAATGCGACGGCGACACGGTGCCGTCGACGGCGACCGCGAAGACCTTCACCGATCCGTTGACGTTGCTGAGGAAGATGCGGCGTCCGTCGGCCGAGAAGACGAGACCGGTGAAGCTGACCAAGCCGTCCTTGTCCGGTTTGAGGATGTTCGGCGAGACGACGTCCGGCCGCGGCTCGTTCACCTTCTCATCCGGGAACGGCACGCGCTGGAGCACCGCGCCGCCGACCGGATCCAGCACGAGCAGCTCGGCCGTCTTGCCGGAGACGACCAGCCGGCGTCCGTCGGGCGAAAGCGCGAGCACCTGCGGGCGCAGTCCGGGCAGGTCGACCTGGAGGCCGAGCGGCGTGACGACCTGGTTCACGGGCAGCACGGTGCGGTTCGTCCCGGAGCGGCCGACGCGTTCGGAGGTGGTCCCGGGTGCGAGCGGCGACGAGGACGCCGCCTGCAGCGCGAGACCGGAGGCGAGCAGGACGACGGTGAGCGAGAGCGTGGACATTGGCTTCATACGGACGTGCCGAGAATTGGGACGGACGCACCTCGCGGCAAGGCCGCGCGCGTCACGATCTGGCGAACACTCGCACGCGGCCGGCGAGCGGCGCGATGCCCCGGACCGGGGGGGGCGTCCTGGCCGTGCGGAGATTTCGGTTCCACCGGTCGACCGGCCCGAATCATCGTTTCCGCGATGAAACGGGTCTGCGTCTTCTGCGGTTCCAGCTTGGGCAGCGATCCGGCATTCGCCGCGGCGGCGAGGAGCCTGGGAGCCCTGCTGGCGCGCGAAGGGATCGGGCTCGTCTACGGCGGCGCGCGCAGCGGGCTGATGGGCGCGGTCGCCGACGCGGCCTTGGCGGGCGGCGGCGAGGTCATCGGTGTCCTGCCGCACGCGTTGAAGGAACGCGAACTCGCGCACGAGGGCCTGACGCAGCTCCACGTCGTCGGTTCGATGCACGAGCGGAAGGCGCTGATGGCGGACCTGTCCGACGCCTTCGTGGCGTTGCCCGGCGGCTTCGGCACGCTCGACGAGTTCTGCGAGGTGCTCACCTGGGCGCAACTGGGCATCCACGAAAAGCCGTGCGGTCTGGTGAACCTGGGCGGCTACTTCGACGGCCTGCTCGCACAGGTGGCGGCCGCGGTGGCCGGCGGCCTCACGCGTCCGGAGCACCGGGACATGGTGCTCGTCTCGGCGGATCCGGAAAGCCTGCTCACGCAGTTGCGGGCCTACCGGCCGGTGCACTGGTCGAAGGAGCTCGACTCGGTGGCGCGGTGAAGCGGAAGGGCGTTCTCGGAGCGCCTCCATGCCGGGACCGATGACGCCCCGGCATCCATCGTAGGGCACCCGCTCCATCCACCTGACCCGTCGGGATCCTGCGGTCCGGCGGTCGTCGGTCGGGACGGTCAGAGGCGGCGGGGATCCCGGCGTCTTCCCGTCCATGGCGCCGGGGCCGATCGTAGGATCCGGCCTCCCGGGCACGCGGGCTCAACCGCCGGTCAGCACCTCGATGAGGTAACGCAGCTCGGCGTCGAGGTCATCCCCGGCGGGCAGCGTCTGCGCGACCTCGGCGCGGACCAGCTCGCGGAACCGCCGGCGCAGCCGATGGATCGCCACCTTCACCGCGCCTTCGCTCATCCCGAGCGCGGTGGCGGCCGCCGCCTGCGAGAGCGCCGCCGTGTCCCCGACGAGCCACGGTTTGAGTGCCGTGAAATGCGCGGCGCGGCCCGTCGCGGCGAACTCCGCTTCCAGCGCGCCGAGCGAGCGCGCCATGATCGCCAAGGCCCATTCGCGGTCGAACACCCGATCGGGCACGTCCGAGGCCGGATCGGCGACCTGCGATCCCGGGGCCGTGCCCTGGCCGGTGTCGTGGTCGAGGGACTCCGGCGCGATACCACTGCCGCGCTTGGCCGCGTTCTCCCGGTCGCGCAGGTCGCCGAGGAAATGCTTCACCGCGCCGAGCAGGAACGAGCGGAAACGTCCGCGTTCCGGCGCCGCTCCGGCCACGCCGCCGCGGGCGAGCAGCCGGGCGAAGAACTCCTGGGTCAGCTCGCGCGCCGCGTCCTCGTCGCGGCCTTCACGGCGGAGGAAACGGAACACCGGCGTCCAGTACGCCGCGCACAGCTCGCCCAGCGCCGCCCGCGCCTCCGGGGTCGCGCCCCGGGCCGCGAGCACGAGGGTCCAACGCGTCGGGCCGAAGGCGCCCGATGCGGCGGCGGAGATGGCGGGCGTGTTCACGGCGTGAGTTTCACTTCGATGTGCGGGCCGCTGGAAGTCGCGCCAGCGTCATGGACTGCGGCAGTCCTCTGCCGCTTTGGGCCGGGGCGCAAGCAGGCGAGCTCTCCTGCGCTGCACGTCACGTCTTTGGATAGCCTGCACGGCCTCTCCGCGAATTGATCAGGGCGCGGGTGGAACCACGCCCTCCCAGGTTCCCGGCGCACAGGGCCGCGCGAAGCGTCTTGGACTGCGGCAGTCCTCTGCCGCTTTGGGCCGGGGCACAAGCAGGTGCGAAGGGCGGAAAAAGATGAACCGATCGGGATCGTGGCCTTTGCGCAATGTCCCTCACTTCGTGGCCGAACTTGCGGGCGCATCTTGACACTGCCCCCGGTTTGGTAGGGGCGCGCTGCCGCGCGTCCGTGGAATGCCGACGGCCAGTATCGAGGGCGGCTGACTGGCCGGGATCTCGCTATGCTGGTCGCGGCCGAAGTATCGGCGGCGCCGCAGCGCCGCCCCACCTCGGGGGCAGTGCCGAGATACGCCCCAAACCTGTCCTCCGAAAGCGGCAAAGGACTGCCGCAGTCCAAAACCTCGCGGACTCCGCGTGGGGCCGGATCGACCGCACCGACTTCGGGGTATAGAGGCATGATAGAGAATTGATCAGGGCGCGGGTGGAACCACGCCCTCCCAGGTTCCCGGCGCACAGGGCCGCGCGAAGCGTCTTGGACTGCGGCAGTCCTCTGCCGCTTTCGGAAAGCAGGTTTGGCTCCAAAGGGGCGCAAGCGGGCCAAAGGCCACGCTCCC
>CAIWVP010000023.1 GCA_903916195.1 uncultured Verrucomicrobiota bacterium
CCTCGTGGGTAGGGTCCGCGCTGCCGCGCGGCCCCATCTGTCCTACGGCCCGGCATGGTGTGCGGTCCAGGTGCCTGGAGGGGGAACTCCCGACGAGACGAGGCCCGGATGCGCCCGTGGCCGCGGCTCGCTTCGGCGTGCTGCCGATGCCGTCGACGCGCGGAGAAGTCACGGACGGGCGGCAGCCCGTCCCTACCCTCATGGGTACGGTCCGCGCTGCCGCGCGGCCCCATCTGTCCTACGGCCCGCCCAGGCGACTTCCATGAGTCGGAAGTAGCTGCCGGCCTGCGCGACCACGGATTCTTGGGGGAGAGCCCGAACCCAACGCAGAGGCGAAGCTCGGACTCCGCGTCGCTGGCGCTCCCCCCCGGGCTCATGGCTGACAAGCCTCCGGCTTTCAAAATGGACGCCGCATCCCTGCAAGAAACCGGGTTGCGCCCTCCTCTATCCCTCTTCCAAAGCGGTCCTCGCCGCGGGGGCCGCGATCGGTCATCATCGCCGGGATGTCTTCGTCCGCCGCCAAGCCTCGTCTCCGCCTCCGCGTCACCGCGACGGCGGAATCCATCATCCGCGGCGGCCACCCGTGGGTCTACACCGACTCCCTCCGCGAGCAGAACCGCGACGCCGAGGCGGGCGAGCTCGCGGTCATCTTCGACCGGAGCGACAAGTTCCTCGCCGTCGGCCTCTTCGATCCCGGTTCGCCCATCCGCGTCCGGATCCTCCACTCCGGCAAGCCGGTCACCATCGACGCGGCGTGGTGGCGCGCGCGGTTCGACGCCGCGGTGGCGCGCCGCACCCCGGAGGCCATCGGACCGGACACCGACGGCTACCGGCTCATCAACGGCGAGAGCGACGGTTGGCCGGGCCTCGTGCTCGACCGCTACGCCGACACCTTGGTGCTCAAGCTCTACTCCCCCGTGTGGCTGCCGCGCGTGGCGGAGCTGACATCGATGATCCAAGCGGTGCTCCGTCCTGTCCGCCTGGTCTTGCGCCTCAGCCGGAACAGCCAGGACGCGGCGCGCTTGATCGGCCTCGAGGACGGCTCGGAGCTCGGCGGCACCCCGCCGGCGGGCGAGGCGGCACCGGACCCGATCGTGGTGTTCCGCGAATCCGGCCTGCGGTTCGAGGCCGACGTCGTCCGCGGGCAGAAGACCGGGTTCTTCCTCGACCAGCGCGACAACCGCCGGATCGTCGGGACCCTGGCGGCCGGCGCCGAGGTGCTCAACGCCTTCAGCTTCTCCGGCGGCTTCAGCCTCTACGCGGCTCGCGGCGGCGCGAAGTCGGTGACCGACCTCGACCTGTCGGCCCACGCGCTCGCATCGGCCAAGCGCAACTTCGCGCTGAACCACGACGACGCGCGGATCAGCGCCGTGCCGCACGACCAGGTGCAGGGCGATGCCTTCGAGTGGCTCGCCAACGGTCCGGTGCGCGCCTTCGACCTGGTGGTGCTCGATCCGCCGTCGTTGGCGAAGCGCGAGGCCGAGCGCCACGGCGCGATCCAGGCCTACGGACGGCTCGCGACCTCGGGCGTCGCACGGGTGCGGCCCGGAGGAACGCTGCTGGCGGCGTCATGCAGCGCGCACGTGAGCGAGAACGAGTTCTTCGGCGCGGTGCGCGAAGCCGCCCGTCTCACCGGGCGCCGCGTCACCGAGCTCCGCACCACGACCCACTCACCCGACCATCCGGCCACCATCCCGGAGGCGAAATATCTGAAGGCGATCTATCTGAAAGTAGCGTGAGTCGGTTGCGTAGGCCTGGAACCTGAAACCTCAGACCAGGGACCTGAGACTTAAAAGACCCGAGACCCGCCCCCCCTTCCCGAAGCGCCCTTGAACCCGGGCGCGGGAAATCGGAACGTCTCCGCCGCCGATGCGCCCCTATCTCGATCTCCTCCGGCACGTGCTCGAGCACGGCAAGTGCAAGTCCGACCGCACCGGTACCGGCACCTACTCGCTCTTCGGCGCGCAGACGCGCTACCGGCTCGCCAACGGGTTCCCGCTGGTCACGACCAAGAAGGTCCACCTCAAGTCGATCCTGTACGAGCTGCTCTGGTTCATCCGCGGCGACACGAACGTCCGCTGGCTGCAGGAGCACGGCGTCACCATCTGGAACGAATGGGCGGACAAGCAGACCGGCGACCTCGGCCGCGTGTACGGTGCGCAATGGTGCGACTGGCGCACCGCCGACGGCCGCAGCATCCATCAGCTCGACGACGTCATCGCCCAGATCCGGCGCGACCCGCATTCCCGCCGGCTGATCGTCAGCGCGTGGAACCCCGGTGAGATCGGCACGATGGCCCTGCCGCCTTGCCATTCGCTCTTCCAGTTCTACGTGAGCGACGGCGAGCTGAGCTGCCAGCTCTACCAGCGCAGCGCCGACCTGTTCCTCGGCGTGCCGTTCAACATCGCCAGCTATGCGCTGCTCACGCTCATGGTCGCGCAGGTGACCGGTCTGAAACCGGGCGACTTCATCCACACCTTCGGCGACGTCCACATCTACTCGAACCATCTCGAGCAGGTGAAGCTGCAGCTCGGCCGTGAGCCCCGGCCGTTGCCGACGATGAAGATCAACCCGGAGGTGAAGGACATCCACGCCTTCCGGTACGAGGACTTCGAGCTGGTCGGGTACGATCCGCATCCGGCCATCAAGGCCCCGGTGGCGGTGTAGCAGCCGTTCCATCGGGCGCCGCGGCGGTAGCGCAGAGTTGCACTCTTGTATCGTGGGTTTGCAACCCGCAGGAGCTGGTGGCAAGTGAGCGAGCCGGTCTCGCCGATGCCATGCCGAGTGCAACTCGGCGATACAGCAGGTTTCAAACCTGCGCTACAATGGCCGCCTTGTAGCGTGGTCGCGGGCTCGGTCGCTGCCTTCTTCCCACCACCGCCGAGACTTGGGACCTGAGACCCGAAACCTCAGCGCGCTGACGCGGGGTCGGGAGGCAGCGCGCCGGCGACGTGCATGAAATCGAAATCCCGCACCGCCTCGGCCGCGAGCGTCCCGAGCTTGCGACGCAGGCCGATGACGTTGCCCGCCTCGGTCGGATGGTTCCGGTTCGCGACAAAGACCACGAAAGTGCCAGAGAACGGATCGATCCACAGGCTCGTGCCGGTCCAGCCCGTGTGACCGAAGCTGCCGATGGGGAAATGCGCGCCGCGCGGGCCGGCATAGGGCGAATCGATGTCCCAACCGAACCCTCGCCGAGCCAGCCCCGGCGGCGATTGCACGGACGTCATGAGCTTCACCGTCTCCGGCCGCAGGACGCGTCGTCCGTCGAGCGCGCCGCCGCCGAGCATCATCCGGGAGAACCGGGCCAGATCGCCCGCGGTGGTGAACAATCCGGCGTGCCCGGCCACTCCGCCCATGCGCCGCGAGGTCGGATCGTGCACCACGCCGCGCAGCAGGCCTTCCGCTCGACGCTCGGTGGGCGCGATGCGACCGCTGTCCGCTGCGGTGAAGACGACCCCGGCCGCCAGGTCGAAGGGCCGGAACCCCGTGTCCTTCATCCCCAGCGGACCGAAGACCTCGCGGGCGCAAAAGCGGTCGAGCGGTTCGCCGGCGACACGCCGGACGATCTCGCCGAGCAGGATGAAATTGATGTCGCTGTACCGGGACTTCGTGCCGGGCGGTTCGACCCGCTTTTCGGCACACGCGTGGGCGATGGCGACCGCACGTCCCGTCCACTCCTTTTGCAGCGAGAGCCCCGGCGGAAGGCCGGAGACGTGCGTGAGCAACTGCCGGACGGTGATGGCGTCCTTCCCGTTCGCGGCGAATTCCGGCAGGTAACGCCGCACCGGTGCTTCCACATCGATGCGGCCTTGCTCGACGAGCTTCATCACCGCGGGGGTCGTCGCGATCACTTTGGTGAGCGACGCGGCGTCGAAGATCGTGTCCTCGGTCATCGGCTCGCGGACCGGCTCGACGGCGCGGTCGCCGAACGCCTTGTGGTACGCGATGCCGTGACGCTCGAGCCAGAACACGCCGCCCGGGGTCTGGCCTTCGCCGATCGAGGTGCGGATGGCGGCATCGATCTCCGCGAGCTTCTCAGGCCGGAAACCGGTCGCGGTCGCGGTCGCGATCGGTTGGCCCGTCCGGCACCCGGTCAACCAGACGGCGAGCAGGACCGGCACCAACACCAAGCAGGGACGGAGCATGGCGGAAGCTGGACCCGAGGGCCCGGCCAAGTCGAGCCGCGACGGATGCCCGTGGCTTCCGTCAATCGGATTCCGTGCCGGTCGTCGTGCCTCCCGGACCCGGCGTGTGCGGCCGCTGCGGATCGAACGGATCCTCGGCCCACCGCATCGGGTCGCCGCGCAAGAAACCCAGGAAAGAGGGTTCCGGCGGCGAGGCGAACTCGCGTTCCTCGCCGCCCCAAGGAATCCACAGTTTGGCCGCGTGCAGCGCTTGGTTGGGCAGCATCAGCAGCGCTCGATCGGCATCGGAAAGCCGGCGTTCCACGAAGCGGAGGTAGAGCGTCTCGTCCGCGCCGTACATCTTCTCGCCGGCGAGCGGATGCCCTAGGTGGGCGAGATGGATGCGGATCTGGTGCTTGCGGCCGGTGTCGAGCCGCACGCGCAGCAGGGTGAACTCGCCTTCGGGCCGGGTGAACTGCCGGACGCGCCACCAATGCGTCCGCGCCGGCGCGCCGTCCGGCCGCACCCGGTCCTTCACCGACACGGCGCTGGCCTCGTCCTTGCCGAGCGGGCCGTCGATGTGCCCCGACTCCTCGCGGACCGCACCGTGGACGATGGCGACGTACTCCTTGGTGACCAATCCGGTCTGCCACAGCCGCCTCAGCTCCTCGGAGGCTTCCGGCGTCTTGCCGAAGACCATCACCCCGCTGGTCTCGCGGTCGAGCCGATGGACCATCTGCGGTTCCGCCGCGAGGCCGAGATGGATCCGGACGCGGCTGATGAGGCTCGACCACGCGTCGCCCTTGGTCGGATGGCAGACCAATCCGGCCGGTTTGTGCAGCACCAGCAGGTCGGCGTCCTCGTGGAGGACCGGGAACAGCGTCATGTGGCGGCCATTGGGCAATTGTAAATTGGCAATTGGCAATCCGCCGCTAATCTCCGCGGCCGGTGAGCCTCCGTCTGCGCCAACTGTTGCCCTACGTTTTCCTCGCGCTGGTCGCGTTGTCGCGCTGGCCGGGGCTGATGCCGGCGAACTTCAGCGCGGTGTACGCCCTGGTCTTCTGTGCCGGGGCGTTGTTCCCCGAACAGCTCACCTGGCGCGCGCCGTTCGGGGTGCTGCTCGTGACCGACCTCGCGCTGGATGCCTACTACCAGTTCGGGATGGGCTACGAGGTCTTCACGGTCGCCGGCCTGCTCTATCTCGCCTGCAACTACGCCGGGTTCGGCGCGCTCTGGTGGTTGGGTCGGCGTTTCCGCGGCACGCGTGACCTGCTCGGCCTGCTCGGCGGCGGCGTGCTCGGCGCGATCGTCTTCTATCTCGTCACCAACACGGCGGCCTGGCTGCTGAACCCCTTCCACAACCCGGAGTACACGAAAAGCCTTGCCGGTTGGCTGGTCGCGCTGACCGCCGGCACCAAGGGCTGGCCGCAGACGTGGGAGTTCTTCCGCAACACGCTGTTCAGCGGCGGGCTGTTCACCGGACTGTTCGCGCTCGCATGGCGTTTTATCCCCTCCGAATCGCCGCAAGAGAAGGGCGAGGAGACGGAAGAAGGAGCGCAGGCCGAGCCGGAGGAGGCGTGAAGGACAGTATCCAGTGATCGGTCCGCGGTAGGCCTACCTCCAGTTCACTGACTACTGACTACTGACTACTGATCACTGAACCACGGTCACCTTCCCCTCCTCCATGAAGATCGGCATCATCTCCGACACCCACGGCTACCTCGACCCGAAGGTCTTCGACCTCTTCGCCGGCGTCGGGCACATCCTGCACGGCGGCGACATCGGGTACCCGGGCCTCATCCAGGAGCTCGAAGCCATCGCGCCGGTGACGGCCGTGCTCGGCAACAACGACTTCGGGATGGATTTCCACGAAAGCGAGATCGTGGAACTGGGCGGACGGAAGTTCTTCGTCCATCACATCGTCAACCCACGCTCGCTCAGCGACTCCTTGCGAGAACGCTTCGCCCGGGTGAAGCCCGATGTCGTGATCTTCGGCCACACGCACCAGGCATTCTGCGAGACCCTCGGTGGCAAGCTCTTCTTCAACCCCGGTTATTCGGGCAAACCGCGCTTCAAACTGGAACGGAGCGTGGCGGTGCTCGACCTCGGCGGCGCCGAGGTCACGGCGAAGTTCCACGCGCTGTGAGGGAGGGCGATGGGGCCGGTAGACCCCGGGTCTCCGCAGGATCGCGGCTCCCTGGACCCGATCAACCCGGCAGGAGGCGGCCCGCGCCGGTGACCTGACAGGCCAGCGCCAGCAATCCGCCGCTCAGCACGCCCGCGGCAAGGTCATCGGCGACCACGCCCCATCCGCCGGGCAATCGTTGGAGCGAGCCGACCGGCCATGGCTTCCAGATATCGAACAACCGGAACAGGCCGAACCCGACCAGCCAGACCGGCCACGCATGCAGCAGTGCCGATGCGCTCGGGACGGTCCCGGTCTGGATCCGCGCCCAGAGCACCGCCCCGCCCATCGTCAACGGCAAGGCCACGATCTCGTCCAGCACGACGGATCCCGGATCATGCTGGCCGAGGATCCGTTCGGCGCGGCCGCAGCACCAGACCGCAAATCCGGCCGCGACCGCGGTCCCGATGAAGAAGGAGGACAACGAACGGGGCCACAGCAAGAGGAGCGCCCACGCGATGCCGAGCACCGATCCCCAAGTGCCCGGCGCGAACGGGATGCGACCGATCCCGAAGCCTTGGGCGACCCACACGATGAGCTTCGACTTCATGCCTCCTTCGCCGGCACGCCGCATCACATGTCCTGGAGGTACAGGTGGCGGTTCCGCCACAAGTAGATGCTGCCGCTCAGTGCGGTGAGCGCGACGGCCAGCCACTTGGACCCTTTCGCGACATGGACCGACCACGGCACTCCGAACAGATGCCCGCCGAAGATCCATTCGCCGACCGGGCCCCACTGCGGATAGCTGAGCACGATGAGCACGGCCACGATCGACACGATCTGCGAGATGGTTTTGTGCTTGCCGTAGCCTTCGGCCGCCAGGACGACGTTCTTCGAGGCCGCCAGCAGCCGCAGCCCGGTGATGGCCAGTTCGCGGCCGACGATGATCACGACCATCCACGCCGGCATCAGGCCGCGCCCGACGAAGGCGATGAACGCCGAACAAGTGAGGATCTTGTCGGCCAGCGGATCCATCAGGATCCCGAAGTTCGTGATGAGCCCGCGCTGGCGGGCGATCCGGCCGTCGAGGAAATCGGTGATGCCGGCCAGGCTGAAGAACACCAGCGCCACGCTCTCGTGGCCGGGGAACCGTCCGAACATCGCCCCGAGGAAAAGCCCCGTGAGCGCGAATCGGGAGACGGTGAGCTGGTTGGGAAGGTTCATCAAGAGCGCCTCCAGCGTGCCCTCGGGATGGCGGGAACGCACGCGGGAAACCGAGGCACAAGGGCGGAAGGGTGGCTCGCCCGCGGAAAACTTACCGCGGTCGGCGGAGCGCGGGCGGGCCGCCCGCGCTCCATCCTGGACTCAAGGCAGCAGCTTGCCCACCAGCGCGCTCATGACCTTGCCGTCCGCACGTCCGGCGGCCTTGGCCTGGGCGGCCTTCATCACCGCGCCCATGTCCTTCTTGCTGGTGGCGCCGACCTCGGTGATGGCGGCCTTGACCAACTCTTCGGTCTCTTCGGGCGAGAGTTGCTTGGGGAGGAACTCCTCGAGCACCTTCAGCTCGGCCCGCTCTTTGGCGGCGAGCTCGGCCCGGCCGCCGCGGTCGAACTCCTCGATCGAGTCCCGGCGCTTCTTCGCCTCCTTCTGCACCACGGCGAGCACGTCCGCGTCCGGCAAGACGTCCACCTTCTTCTCGATCTGGAGGTAGCCGACGGCGGATTTGAGCAGGCGGAGCGCGCCGGTGCGATCGGCGTCCCTGGCCAACATGGAGGCCTTGATTTCCGCGTTGATCTTCTCGATCTGGGTCATGGCGACAAAGGATGGGCCGAGGGACGGCGGCTGGCGATGCCGATGTGGGCCGGGATCGATTCTCGCCGAGGGCCGACGACGATCGGCCCGGACCGTCAGGTGTCGGACGCCTGGAGCTTGCGCATCTTGTCGCGCACCTGGGCGGCCTTCTCGTAGTCCTCGATCTGGATGGCCTCGTCGAGCACGCGCTGGAGCTTCTCCAACTCGCTCAGCGGCCGCTTCTTGCGGACCTCTTCGAGCCAATGGCGCAGCGAGGCGATCTCGCCGCTGTTCTCCAGCAGCTCTTCGCGCTCGTTGTCGCGGTAGAACGACTCCAGCTCGGACAACCCCTCCTCGATCGCTTCGATGGCCGCGACGTACTTCTTGCGCTTGATCGCGGCGGTGCCGCGGGCACGGGTGCGCATCATCACCAACTGGGGCGCGAACTGCAGCAGCGACCAGGCGAGCTCGTCCGTCTCGGCGAACTCGGCGACGAACTCGAACACCTTCAGGTTGCGCTCGCAGTCCCGCTCGACCGCCGTGTAGTCCTCCAGCTGGAAGTAGCAGATGTAGCGGTGATGGTACTGGATCGACTCCTGCTGGAGCTTGGTGCAGGCCTCGGCGTCGAGGGTGAACTCCTCGTCGTCACCGTCGTTCTCCTCGCGATGGGTCTCGAGCCGGGCGACCTGGAACTCGTGCCACGAGCCGTGGCCCATCGGACGTTTCCCGTCCGGCCGGCCCTCGGCGTTCATCTGCAGGATCCCGAGGTCCACGCGGAGCTGCACCTTCTCGGCGCCGTCCTTGCCCTTGAAACGGCGCGCGACCACCTGGCCCGGCTGGTAGTCCCAGTCGGCCAAGAGTTCGGAGATGTCGTAGCTCATTCGGCGGGAACATGGGAGGAGGCGCCGGGCTCGTCAATCCACGGAAGGAACCCGCATCCGGCCTGGATCGGCGGACATCGCACGCACCCGGCCGCCATGCCTGCGGCGGGCCCGGACGGCGCTATCCGGCCTCGTCGGGCACCGCCGGTCCGTCGCCTTCGGCCGGGCCGACGCAGACCACGAACTCGCCCTTGCGCGGACGCGCAGCGAGCTGCGCCGCGAGCTCGGCCGGCGTGCCGCGCAACCATTCCTCGAACTTCTTCGAGAGCTCGCGCGCCAGCACCACGCGCCGCGCCGGGAACGCCACCATCAGCTCCGCCACCAACCGCTCGATGCGGAACGGCGATTCGTAGAACACCAGCGTCCCGGGCACCGCCACCAACGACGCGAGCCGGTTCGCGCGTTGTCCCGATTTGTGCGGCAGGAATCCCACGAAATGGAACTCGTCGGTCGGCAGGCCGCTGGCGGTCAGGCCCGCGATGAGGGCGCACGCGCCGGGCACCGGTTCCACCCGGCAGCCGGCTGCCACCGCCGCGGCGACCACGCGTCCGCCCGGATCGCTGATGCCCGGCGAACCGGCGTCGGTCACCAGCGCGATCTTCTCGCCGCGCCGCAGCCGTTCGACGAACTCCGTGCTGCGCCGCGCCTCGTTGAACTTGAAGTAGCTCAGCAGCGGCTTGGTGATGCCGAAGTGCTTCAGGAGCTGTCCGGTGTGCCGCGTGTCCTCGGCCGCGACGACGTCGCACTCGCGGAGCACGCGCAGGGCCCGGAGAGTGATGTCCTCCAGGTTCCCGATCGGCGTGGCGACGAGATAGAGCGTGCCGGGGACCAACGGCGGCAAAGCGGGGACGACGGACGGTTCCATTGGCGCGATGCTAGCGGTCAGGACGACCCGCGACCCGCGCAAAGTGATGCCCAAGGGACGCGGCCGCCGGCCGGCCGTACGTCCCGGGGGATCTCAAACCGGCGCCACGTACGGTCCCGTGTCCGTCCGCCACTTCGGATCGCTCCCCATGCGTGCGCGGGATTGCCGGGACCTGACGGGCCGGACTAGCGTGCTCCCGGATGAACGAACCCATCGGAACGAGCCCCATCTCCATCCGCTCCGCCGTCCGCTCCGATTGCCCGGGGATACTCGCCATCTACAACGATGCGGTGCTCACGACGACCGCGACCTACGACTACGAACCGCGGTCGCTCGAGCACCGGCAGCAGTGGTTCGACGACCATGAGCAGGGCGGCTTCGCGATGTGCGTCGCGGTCGAGACCCGGACCGACGGCCCGGAGCTCGTGGTCGGCTGGAGCGCGCTGAACCGCTACCACGACCGCGCCGGGTTCCGCTTCACGACGGAGAACTCGGTCTACGTGGCGGCGTCGCATCGCGGTCGCGGCATCGGCGCGCTGCTGCTGGCGCCGTTGATCCCGGCAGCCAAGGAACGCGGCCTCCGGTCCATCATCGCGGCGATCGACGCGAAGAACGAGGCGAGCATCCGGCTCCACGCGAGGTTCGGTTTCGAGCACGTCGGGCTCTTCAAGGAGGTCGGCTTCAAGTTCGACCGCTGGCTCGACGTCGCATATATGGAGCGCCGCGTGTAGGGGCGGCGGGCCCGTCGCCGCCGAAAAGCAGACGGCCCGCGCTGCCGAGGGGCAGCGCGGGCCGTGGTGGATCCACCTCCAGCGGATGCTGGTGGAGCGATCGGCGCGGCATCGGCCGCGCGAAGGATCAGGCGTTGTAGGTGCTCGAGCTCACGCGTCCGCCGGTGCCGGTCCAGTTGGTGTGGAAGAACTCGCCGCGGGGCTTGTCGACGCGCTCGTAGGTGTGGGCGCCGAAGTAATCGCGCTGGGCCTGGAGCAGGTTGGCCGGGAGGCGCGGGTTGCGGTAGCCGTCGAAGAACGCGAGCGCGGTGCTGAACGCCGGGACCGGGAGGCCCTTCTTGGCGGCGAGCGCGACCACGTTGCGCCAGCCCTTCTGGGACTTCTTGATCTCGCCGCGGAAATAATCGTCGAGCAGCAGGTTCGCCAGCTTGGGATTGTTGTCGTAGGCCTCCTTGATCTTGCCGAGGAAGCGGGAGCGGATGATGCAGCCACCGCGCCACATGAGGGCGATGCCGCCGTAGTTGAGCGCCCAGCCGTACTCCTTGGCCGCGGCGCGGAGCAGCATGTAGCCCTGCGCGTAGCTGACGATCTTCGAGGCGTAGAGAGCGCTCATGATGTCGCCGATGAGCGCCTTCTTCTTCGCGGGGTCGCTCGCCTGCGACATGGCGGCGCGCGGGCCCTTGAGCTTGCGGGCGGCCTTCACGCGCTCGTCCTTCATCGCGCTGACGCAGCGGGAGAAGACGGCCTCGGCGATGAGCGTGACCGGTTGGGCCAGGTTGGCGGAATCGATGACCGTCCACTTGCCGGTGCCCTTCTGGCCGGCGGTGTCGAGGATCTTGTCGACCAGCGGCGAACCGTCCTCGTCCTTCTTCGCGAGGATGTTGGCGGTGATCTCGATGAGGAAGCTGTCGAGCTCGCCGGTGTTCCATTCCTTGAACACGGCGGCGATCTCGTCGGCGCCCATGCCCAAGCCGTCGCGCATCAGGCTGTAGGCCTCGCAGATGAGCTGCATGTCGCCGTACTCGATGCCGTTGTGGACCATCTTGACGTAGTGCCCGGAGCCGCCGTTGCCGACCCAGTCGCAGCACGGGGTGCCGCCGTCGACCTTCGCCGAGATGCCCTGGAAGATGTCCTTCACGAACGGCCAGGCCGCGGGGCTGCCGCCGGGCATGATGCTGGGACCGAACCGGGCGCCCTCCTCGCCGCCGGAGACGCCGGTGCCCACGTAGAGCAGGCCCTTCGCCTCGAGCTCCTTCACGCGGCGCTCGGAATCGCCGTAGAGCGAGTTGCCGCCGTCGATGATGATGTCGCCGGGCTCGAGGAACGGGACGATCTGGGCGATGAAATCGTCGACCGCGCTGCCGGCCTTGACCATGCACATGACCCGGCGGGGGCGCTTGAGCTTGGAGACCATCTCCTCGATGGAATGCGCGCCGATGACCTTGGTGCCCTTGGCCTCGTGGGCCAAGAAATCGTCCACCTTCGAGGTGGTGCGGTTGTAGGCCACGACGGTGAAGCCGTGGTCGTTCATGTTCAGCACGAGGTTCTGGCCCATGACCGCGAGGCCGATGAGCGCGATGTCGCCGGTAGGATTCATTTAGGATGCAGGAAAGATTTTCGCGAAACGAACTAGGTTGGACGCTAGCCGCGGGCGCTTTCCTCGCGCCAGCGCGGAATTTTTCCCGCCGCTGGCCCCGGACGGTGGCAGATGCGGCATGCCGGAAGTCGCGGTCCGCCTCCTGCGACGGCGGGTTCCTTGTGCCGGAGGGGGCGTCCAACTTTGCGCTTTGAACCTCGGGCTCGGAACCTACCCTGCCGCGGCGATGACTCCCTCCAAAGCCGCTCTCTGGTCCCGCTTCCAGAAGTTCTACACCGAGTATCCGTCCCTCGGCCTCGCCATGGACATCAGCCGGGTGGATTTCCCGGACAGCTTCCTCGCGACGATGGAACGGCCCATGCAACGCGCCTACATCGCCATGACCGAGCTGGAGAAGGGAAGCATCGCCAACCCCGACGAGAAGCGCATGGTCGGCCACTACTGGCTCCGCGACCCGGAGCGCGCACCGACCCGGACCATCGCCGACGAGATCACGCAGACCCTCGCGGACATCAAGACCTTCGCCGCCGCGGTGCATGCCGGACAGACCCGGGGCGCGGGCGGCTCCTTCAAGAACGTGCTGGTCATCGGCATCGGCGGCAGCGCCCTCGGGCCGCAGTTCGTGGCGAAGGCGCTCGGACAGCCGGCGACGGACAAGCTCAAGCCGTTCTTCTTCGACAACACCGATCCCGACGGCATGGACAAGGTGCTCGCCGAGCTCTCCGGACAGCTCGGCCAGACCCTCGCGGTCGTCATCAGCAAATCCGGCGGCACGGCCGAGACGCGCAACGGGATGCTCGAGGCCAAGACCGCCTACGAGCGGGCCGGGCTCGATTTCTCGAAGCACGCGGTCGCCGTCACCGGCCTCGACAGCGCGCTGGACAAGCACGCGGTCGCCGGCGGATGGATCCGGCGTTTCCCGATGTGGGACTGGGTCGGCGGCCGCACCAGCGAGCTGAGCGCGGTGGGACTCCTGCCCGCGGCGCTCCAGGGCCTCGACATCCAGGCGATGCTCGACGGCGCGAAGGCGACGGACGAGGTGACACGCGTGCCCGACACGAAGCGCAACCCCGCCGCGCTGCTCGCGCTGATGTGGTACTTCCTCGGCGAAGGCCGCGGCTCGAAGGACATGGTCGTCCTGCCCTACAAGGACCGCCTCGAACTCTTCTCGAAATATCTCCAGCAGCTCCTCATGGAGTCGCTCGGCAAGGAGCTGGACCTCGACGGCAAGATCGTGAACGCCGGCATCAGCGTCTACGGCAACAAGGGCTCGACCGACCAGCACGCCTACGTGCAGCAGCTCCGCGAGGGGGTGCTGAACTTCTTCGTCGTGTTCATCGAGGTGCTCAAGGACCGCGACGGCGCGAGCATCGAGGTCGAGCCGGGCGCGACCAGCGGCGACTTCCTGAGCGGCTTCTACCTCGGCACGCGCACCGCGCTCCACGACAACGGCCGGCAGAGCATCACCTTCACGGTGCGCGACGCGGGCGCGTCCAGCATCGGTGTGCTCATCGCGTTGTTCGAACGCGCGGTCGGCCTCTACGCCTCGCTCATCCACATCAACGCCTATCACCAGCCCGGCGTCGAAGCCGGCAAGAAAGCCGCCGCCAGCGTGCTCGACCTGCAGGCCAAGGTCGTCGCCCGGCTCGCCGCGGAGCCCGGGCAGAGCTTCACCGCCGATACCTTGGCCACCGCGATCGGCCAACCCGACAGCGGGGAGACGATCTACAAGATCCTCTGCCACCTCGCCGCCAATGGCCGCAAGGCCAAGCTCGCCGGGGGCAGCGGCACCGGCTCCACGTTCCAAGCGGTCTGACATCCCGCGACGCGCGATCCGGGAGACAGGCGCGTCCCGAGGAAAGCAGAAGGCCGGGCATCGTTGCCCGGCCTTTTGTGTCTTTCGGGTCCGCGCGATGGCCCGCAGGTGCGGTTCAGCGCGACCGCACGCCGGTCAGGCAGAGGGCGATGAAACGCACCACGCGGACCGGGAACGCGCGCGGCTCGGCGAGCGGCTGCACGTCCGGCACCGAAGGCCCCTTGGCCTGCTGGAACGCGATCTTCGAGCGGACGACCAACGTGCCGAGGCACAGATCGGCCAGCGGGAGCACCACGTTGAAGTTCTTGTGCATGTAGCGGTGGTGCAGGATGTGGTGCCCGTTCAACCGAAAAAAGATCCCCGACCGTTCCACGGCGCGTTTCCGCGGCAGATGCATGCACCAGTGGAGATACTCGTAGGTCGTGAAGTAGCAGACCGTGGCGGCCGCCCCGCCGGCGTAGATGCCCCATTCGCCCACCAGCCACGCCGCCAACAGGAACGGAGATTGGCACAACGCCACGAGCACCGGCCCGTGCCACCACGCCATCGGGATGGTGTGCTTGTCCTTCTCGTCGACGAGGTGGTAGGTCGCGTCCGCCTTGAAGATCTGGTGGTGCACCAAGGCATGCGATTTGAACGGGTAATCGAAGCTGCCGAGCGGGCGGTGCATCACGTAGCGATGCAGCGTCCACTCGAAGAACGACGACCAGCAGATCGCGCCGGCAAAGCCCAGCGCCATCCAGAACAGGAACGGAGTCACCATCCCGGTACCATATGCGAACCGGCCACCGATGCCACAAGGCGAATCATCTTGGCCCGGGCCCCACCCTTCCGCTGCACGCCACCGGTCGCCCAGAAACCAGCTCCACCAATGATCGCCACGGTAAAACGGGTGCGATCGGAAGTGGCGGCCACTCGCAGCGCAGACTGGCAGTCTGCCGTTTCGCCGGCTGGTAGCCGGCCAGGGCGGCGGCAATCCGTCGGCCCTGGAAACATCGACGCCCAGCGGGTTGGCAACCCGCGATACAGCAGACTGCCAGTCTGCGCTACCTCACCAGAAGTGACCGCCGCGGACGCTCCCCCAGCCCTCGAACAGCCTGCTTGACGAATCAACTACCACGGTAGTATTACCACGGTCGTCGTCCACACCATGAACTCTCCCTCCCACCGTCTCGGCGATCTCCAGCTCCGCATCCTCCAGGTGCTCTGGGCCGCACCCGACTCTTCCGTCGCCGATGTCCACGCCGTGCTGAAGCCCGAGCGTGAGCTCGCCCACACCACGGTCGCCACCATGCTGCGCAAGATGGAGGCCCGGAGCCTGGTCACCCACCGCGAGGAAGGACGCAGCTTCCTCTACCGTGCCTTGGTCGCTGCCGAGGACGTGAACCGGAGCGTCGGCCGCCACCTCGTCGAGCGGTTGTTCGAAGGCAGCCTCGCCGACGCCGTGAGCCATCTGCTCACGACCCGCGACGTGAGCCGCGAGGAGCTCGACCAGTTGGCGAAACTCATCGCCGACGCGAAACGGAGGACCCAGTGAGACCTCACCAACGTAGGAGCCGACGTGAGGAGGCTCACTTCGATCCCCAGTGCCGGGCGCTATGCGCCGGATCCGATCAGAGCCTCCTCACGCCGGCTCCTACCTGCATCCCATGAACCCTTCCCTCTCTTTCTGGTCGTCGCTCGCCGGCCTGCTCGCGACCGAGGCGACGCTCGTGGTCGCCATCGCTTGGTTGGCGGCGCGATGGCTCCGGTCGCCGCAGATTCAACGGGCCGTCTGGCAAGCGGCGTTGCTCGGCATCGCATTGCTGTGGGTGGCCGAACTGGCGGGCGCACGCGGCCAACTGGCGAGATGGCTGCCGGCCGAACGTCCGCGGAGGACGCTCTCGGTCCGCGTGCTGGATGCGCCGCGCATCGAACCGGTCCCCGAGACCATCACCAAATCCATCACCGAGCCTTTCCTCGTCGGGCCCACGGAAGCTCCGCTCCCGACCGTCACACCACCGCGGCCCGTGTGGTGGCCAGGATGGTTGTGGCTGGCCGGACTCACGCTGCTGACCGGCCGGTTGGCACTGAGCCGCGCTTGGCTGATGGGGTGCGTGTGGCGATCGCGCGGTCGCGACCACCGCGTGGGAGGGCGCGTCAGCGTCTTGGAGTGCGTGCGGCTCGCCGCCGCTTTCGTCCGCCGGACATGCGCCCGGACCTCCACGTCTCCCGTCCGCTCCCAGAAAGCCGAAGCTCCGCTACGCTCTGCCACCGCGCTCCAAGACGCGGACGCGGGCTCCCCCGCCCCCGATGACACCGGAGCCATGGTCGCGCGATTGCGCCGCCCACTCGGCTTGCGTCGCGTACGCCTGCTGGTGTGGCCGCGGCTGCGCGGACCAGTCGCGTTCGGTGTCCTACGACCGACCGTCGCGTTGCCGGAAGATTTCAGGACCCGGTTCTCGCCCGCGCAGTGCGAGGCGATGCTCGCGCACGAACTCGCGCATCTCGCCGCCCGTGACCCGCTGTGGCTCACGTTGGCCGATCTCGTGTGTGCGTTGGCATGGTGGCATCCGGCGGTGTGGTGGGCCCGGCGACAACTGCGCTCCGCCTGCGAGAGCGCCGCCGACGAGGCCGCCGCGCTGGTGCCCGACGGACGCGCCGCGCTCGCGGAATCGCTGGTGACGTTCGGACGCGAACTGGCCTCGCCCCGTTGGGCACGCGGCATCGGCGTCGCCGGAGACGGGCTGAAGTCGCAGCTCGCACGGCGGGTGAAGGTGCTGCTGCACGCCTCCGGCGGATGGTGTGCGGTCCGGCCGGCTCGCACCTATGCCACGCGCCTTGGTGCGACCGGGGTTGTGGCAGCGTTGGTGCTCGCGCCGTGGCCCGGCATCAACGGAGCCGGGCTGGCGCCGCTCCTCGCGGCGGTGAAGGCGGCGGAACCGCCAACGCCGCCTGTAGCCACAGCAACCAACATCCCTGGTCCGTGGACGCCGTCGGATCTGATCGAGTTTGAGAGGGTCGCACCCCCGCCTTTTGACATGAGCGCGCTCGAGAGAATCGTGCTTCCGACCTTTGAGCTGAAAGGGGAGAAACTGATCACTCTAGTTCAGCGATTGGAGGCAGCAGCGCGTGCAGCAGACCCAGCCGGCCGAGGTGTGAACTTCAGCTTCTCCCCTGGCGAACCCGTGGATCAACACAAGGATGGAGCGACCGGCATTGGGGCTGTGACCATCAAGTCCGCGTCCCCGATGCGCCACGTCAAGCTTTCGGAAGTAATCCACGCTATCACAAGCCACGCAGAGCTGCCGGTCGGAGTGGCCTATCACCCGGAGGGAGTGGTTTTCGTCGCATCTTCGGGCGAAGCGACCACGGCGCGACTCTCGATGAATGGAGTCCTAAAATTCCGGTTTGATCTGGCGACAAAGGAGTTCCTCGGGCACCTTGTGCAATTCCTGCCTCAGGGCAGGACTGACTCAAAAAGCATTCATATGGCCGTGCGTGAGTTTTGCATGACCAACGGTGTGGATTTCCAGTCGCGAAGCGACGGTACAGGTTCGTCGGAGCAGGAACAGAAGGCCGTGTTCTTCAACCAACGAACGGGCGCGCTCTTCCTGCGCGCCACGCCGGAAGAAATCGACCGCATCAACCGCGCGCTCAAAGAGCTCAACCTGCTGCGGGCATTCTTGCCGCCTGACGCCGCGCATCCGCGGTCAAGTGGGAACGACCTTGGTACCCGAGAATTCCGGCTGGCAGTGGTGGGTTTGGACCAAACATTCCGCAACCATCTTCTCTACTTCCTGCCTACGGGAGAAACCGACCTGAAGAGACACCTACGGTCCGCTGTGCGTAGCTTTCTTTATGTCAACGGCGTCGAGCTGCCATCGGCCACGGTCATCAATCCGTTGTCCGCAAATGCCAACGGCCCTACCGCCACGCCGGCCCAAGAACAGAAGTCCGCGTTCTTCAACAACGACACCGGTGTGCTCTTCGTGCGCGCCACCATGGCGGACATCGACCGGGTCGAGCGCGCCATCCAATCGCTCGGCCTGCTGACGGCGACCGATCACACCAGCACGCCCAGTGGAGCGCCGGACGGCAAGGAAAAGACATCGAAGCCCGAGAGGGCCGACACCGCTGGACTCCTACGCCGCTACGAGTCGGCGTTGCGGGCGGCGAAGCAAGCCGACTTGGATGCGGCGCCGATTTTCGCCGCCCAAGGGAAGGACAGTGCCCAAGCCGCCCAGGCGACGGAGCGCTACCGCAAAGCGAAGAAGAGAGTCCAACTCTTCGAGCAGGTCATCGCCGCGGACAAGGAACTGGAGTCCTTGCGCACCCGCTACAAGGACGGTCATCCCAAAGTAAAAGAGGCATCGGCCCGACGCACCGAACTGTTGGCCCGGATCGAGACGTCCGCCGCCGACACGACCTCGCCCACGGCGCCGACCAAGGCGGCCATCGCCCCTACCAATATCGAATTCGAGGTCCAGTTCGCTGAGATCAACGAGCGCGGGTCGGACGACCTCGGGCTCGATTGGCTGTTCGGCCAGTCGCCGACCAACAACCCCGCGTTGCAGAGCGGACCGGCCACCAACCTGCTGACCGAGGCGGGTTCACCGAGCGGCCAGAACCTGCGCGTGGACCTGCTCCGCACCGAGGGCCAATCAGCCACCCTCACGGAGGCCCAGTTCGTCGCGCTGAGGAAACGGCTGGAGGACCGGGCCGGTGTGGAGTTCCTGACCACGCCCAAGCTCATCACGCAGGCGGGCCGACAGGCGCGCATCGCGGTCAGCGATATGCGGAACATCGTGAGCGGCGTGGCGGGAGCGACCCAAGGCAGCACCACCAACCAAGCCGCTATAATGTACCAGACAGAGCAGATCGCGACCGGCCCGTCGGTGGACCTCGTCGCGACCGTCGAAGGCGGAACCACTCGCCTTGCCATCGTCGCGAAGGTCACGGAGTTCCTCGGCTACGACCAGCCGAAGCCCGGCCAAGAGGCGCAGGCCGCATCGCCCGACGGCAAGCCGGTGAAGGGCGTCATGCCCCTGCCGCACCTCCGCGTCCGGAGCACCCAGGCCGACGTGTCGGCCGGAGCGGGCGACACGGTGGTGCTACGCGGTCCGCTGGCGAGCGACACGCAGCTCTGGAAGGACAAAGTGGTCGGGCTAGGCGACCTCCCGTTGCTCGGCCGGTTCTTCCGGAGCGCGGGCACCAACGTGGTGCGGAAGCGCCTGTACGTCTTCGTGACGCCGTCCCGGGTCTCTGCCACCGGCGAGAAGCAGTAGCGGGGTGCGCCACGTAGGGCAGGCTTTCCAGCCTGCCGGTTCACCGGTCTGCCAGACCGGTGGCCGTCCGTCCGGGCCGGGCGGCTGGAAAGCCGCCCGAACCGGCAGACAAGAATGTCTGCCCTACAGCGGACCAGTTCAGCCCCCCGGGGACGAGCCGGAAGTGGTCCGCAAAACACGCAGGGCAGGAATGGATCGGTGCTGAACGGGGACCGCGCACCCGAAGCGTCGTTCCACCGCTGGCGTTCCGGGCGGCGCGCAGGTATAGCCTGTCCCATGTTCCGCACTGCCGTCCTGCTGGCCCTCGCTTCCGCGCTGCTCTGGCGCGCGTCCGCGGGCGCCGATGACGACTTCATCGCCGCCTACAACCTCATCCAGCAGTCCGACACTTTCCGCGAGACCGGCCAGGTCAGCTCCGCCCGGCGTGGTTATGGCGAGGCCCTGACCCGGCTGCGCGAGCTCCAGCGCGACTATCCGACTTGGAACGAGCGCGTGATCGCCTATCGCCTGCGCTACGTCACCGAGAAGCTCGGCGCGCTGCCGGAGACGCCCGCCACTGCTGCGTTGCCCGCGGGTTCCGATGCGGCGCCGACCGTCGCCGCGACCGTCCGCGATCCGTCGGAACTGGCGCCGAGCGGCGAGGTCATCACCCAGTTCAACACGCTCAACACCCAGATCACCCAGCTCGCCACCGAGAAGAAGCTGCTCGAAGCCAAGCTCCGCGAAGCCCTCACCGCCCAACCCGTGCCGGTCGATCCGCGCGAGCTGCAGCAGGCGGTCGAGAAAATCAGCGCGCTCCAGGTCACCAACAAGGTCCTGCTCGCCTCGCTCGAACAGCAGCAGGCCGAACGGAAGAACCTGGTCGAGAAGGTCGTCGCGGAAGAGGCGCAGAAGGCGCTGAACGAGGCCAACCGCCAGCTGCTCGCGCAGAAGAGCGGCGCCGCCGCGCTCGCCAAGGAGAAGACCGACCTCGAGGCCGCGCTCAAGCGGCTGCAAGAAGGCGACCTCAAACAGCTCAAGGGCGAGAACAGCACGCTCAAGTCGCAGGTGAACGAGCTGCGATCCGAGACCGAACGCGGCAAACTGGTCGCCGATCTCTCCGCCCGCCTCGGCAAGCTGCAGATCAAGCTCGACGACACCGCCAAGCAGAACGGGCAACTCCTCGCCGACAAGGCGAAGCTCGAGAAGCAGGTCGACGATCTCCGCGCCCGCCAAAGCGAGGAGAGCATCGTCCGCGTCAACAAACTGGAGACCGACCTCGCCGTGGCCCGTGCCGATGCCGGCCGGAACGCCGCCAAGGCCGAGGACATCGCCGTCGCGCTGGACAAGGAGAAATCCGCCCGCGGACAGCTGGAGCAGGACAACCGGACGCTCACATCGCGCGTCACCGCGCTGACCGGTCAGCTCACCGCGGCCAAGGCGCTGGAGGCCGCGCTCGCGGCCGAGAAGACCGAGCGCGCCGAGGTCGAGGCCCAGCTGAAGACCGCCGAAGAGCGCTTGGCCGCGACCCGTCTCGCCGCTCCAACGGTGGCGAAGACCGGCGGCGCGATCGCGGAACCGCCTTTGGCCGGCGACGTGGCCCTCGCCGCACAGCTCCGTCTGCTCGAGGGCGAGACCACCCGTCTGCGCGGATCGCTCCGCGACAGCCACGCCCGTGAGACCGAGCTGAAGACCTTGGTCGCCGAGGCCGATGGCCAACGCATCCGGTGGGAGCATGACAAGACCGAGCTGATGAAGCGCCTCGCGCTGGCCGAGCAGGCCGCCGCCGCGACGCCGTCCGCCAAGGACGGCCGGACCATCCGGACCCTCGAAGCGAAAGTCCGCGAGCTGGAGCAGCAGCGCGACACCTTGGCCAAGAAGCTCGCCGCCGCCGGTCGCCGAGTGGGCACGCAGCTCGCGGCCGCGAGGTCCTCGCGGCTCGGCTCCCCGCGCGACCGCGTGGTGGAGTTCTACCAGGAACGCTGAGGCGCGCCGCGGTCGGGACCGGTGCGGCACCGCCGCGGGCCGACGCAGGGCAGGCGTCCCGGTTCGGGGTCAACACATCAAGGACTTGGTGCCAGCAGCCCTCCCGCAGCACGGAAATGTTGCTGGCATCCCTCCGGGATGCTTCGGCCCGGGACCGTCCACCGGGGGTGTCGTCGCGCTCCGCGCTCCTCGACCCCCGGCTAATCGCTGGCAACCCTCCGGGTTGCTCAGACAGGTCGCCCTTTTCTCAAAGGCTCTTCGCGCTCCAGATCCCGCACCGCTGCCCCGGGATCAGCCCTTCGCCTTCGCTTCCGCTTTGGCTTCGGCCTTGGCTTCGGCTTTCGCGTCCGGCTTGGCCTCGGTGCCGGCTTCCGCGGCGGCGGCGCGCTTGGCGAGGATGGCGTCGACGATCTTCTTCATCAGCTCGGGCTTCTCGGCGAGCGCCTTGCGGGACGCCTCCTTGCCTTGGCCGATGAGCTCGCCGGCGAACTGGAGCCAGGCGCCCTTCTTCTCGACCACGCCGTTCTCGATGCCGACGTCGAGGGCGCTGCCCTCCTTGTCGATGCCGTGGTTGTAGATGATGTCGAACTCGGCCTCGCAGAACGGGGGCGCGACCTTGTTCTTCACGATCTTGACCTTCACGTGGTTGCCGACCGCGTTGCCGGCGGCGTCCTTGAGCGTGTCCTTGCGGCGGATGTCGATGCGCACGCTGGCGTAGAACTTCAGCGCCTTGCCGCCGGGGGTCGTCTCCGGGCTGCCGAACATCACGCCGACCTTCTCGCGGAGCTGGTTGGTGAAGAGGCAGGTCGTCTTGGCGCGGCTGAGGATGGCGGTGAGCTTGCGGAGCGCCTGGGACATGAGGCGCGCCTGCATTCCCATGGTGGCCATGCCCATCTCGCCCTCGAGCTCGGCCTTGGGCACGAGCGCGGCGACGGAATCGATGACGATGATGTCGAGCGCGTTCGACCGGGCGAGGGTCTCGCAGATGGTCAGCGCCTCTTCGCCGGAATCGGGCTGCGACACGAGCAGGTTGTCGAGGTCGACGCCGAGCTTGCGGGCGTAGGCGGGATCGAGCGCGTGCTCCGCGTCGATGAAGGCCGCGACGCCGCCGGCCTTCTGGGCGTTGGCGATGAGGTGCAGCATCAGCGTCGTCTTGCCGGACGATTCCGGCCCGTAGATCTCGATGATGCGGCCGCGCGGGACGCCGCCGACGCCGAGCGCAAGGTCGATGGCGAGCGCGCCGGTGGGGATGACCTCGATCTTCCGGTGCGAGTTGGCCGCGCCGAGCCGCATGATGGCGCCTTCACCGAACGATTTCGTGATGGTGGAGATGGCGGCCTCGAGGTCGCGGGATTTGGCGGCGGAGAGCTTGGTCGTCTCGGTGGTCTCGAGCGCCTTGGATTCGGACGGCTTGGTTTCGATAGATTTGGCGGCCATAAAAGATAGGGGAAAAGCGGATGGCGTTTAAGCGATGGTCGCGAGGCTAGGAGCGGAACCGTCCAAGTCAATGGTCTGGAAGCGGCGCCGTGGGCCGGGATCCGGAGATCCTCCCGATGCGCCCACTCGTCCGCCTCGATCGGCGCCGCCGCCGCCTTGGCGGCAGGCGAACGCAACGAGGCGGCATGCCCGATGGCCGCCATGGCCGCGGCCTTCCCGCCCCGGTACACCTTCTGCAAAGGGTCACCGGCGCGGGATGGGAGAGCTCCAGGGCGAGCGATGCGCCGGGACGTCCCCGGCTCCCGATCAAGAAACGCCGACCGCTTCGACCGCGACGATGCAGCGCGGACAGAGCCCCACATGCACCGCATGGGACCCGACCTCGCTCTCCCAATGCCAGCAGCGGTCGCACTTGACGCGGCCGAGACCGCTCGCGGGTTGGACCGTGACGGTGGTCTCGGCCTGGCCGGCAGGCCCGGCGATGATGCTGACCGCGGAGACGTTGAGCAGTTCTTGGAACTCGGTCCGATAGCGCCGGATCACCGCCAGACCCGGATCCGCGGCCTCGTCGCCGCAAAGCTCGACGACCGCTTCCAAGGATTTGCCGATCCGCTTGGCGCGCCGTTCTTCCTCGAGCTTGCCGAGGAGGGTCTCGCGGCGGCGGAACATCTCCTTCCAAGCGGCCTCCTCCTCGGCGCCCAGGCCGGGATCCGGCGCGATCGCGGACCAGTCGGAACAATGCACCGACGCGGTCGGTCTGCCCGGGATGTGCTCCCACGCTTCCTCTGCTGTGAACACGAGCATGGGCGCGAGCATCTGGCCCAGGCGCGCGACCATGCGGTGCAGCGCGGTCTGCGTGCTACGGCGGCGCGGCGAGTCGGCCGGGTCGGTGTAGAGCCGGTCCTTCACCACGTCGTGGTAGAGCGAGCTGAGCTGCACGGCGACGAACTGGCTGATCTTCTGGTACACGACGTGGAACTCATAGGCGTCGTAGGCCGCGGCGACCTCGGTCTCCAGCTTGGCGAACTCGCCGAGGATCCAACGGTCGAGACCGGTGAGACCGGCATCGGGCACGGCATGCTTCGAGGGATCGAAGTCGTAGAGGTTGCTGAGCTGGTACCGCAGCGTGTTGCGGATGAGCCGGTAGGTCTCGCCGACCTTCTTCAACCGCTCCTCGCTCACGACGATATCGCTGCGGTAGTCCTGCGACGCGACCCACAGGCGCAGGACGTCCGCGCCGTACTCGTCCACGAAGCGGTCCGCGGTCTGCGGCTTCTGGTAGCCGCCCGCGCCCTGCTTGGACTTGGAGATCTTCTCGCGGTCCTCGTCCACCATGAAACCATGGGTGATCACGGTCTTGAACGGCGGTGCGCCGTTGCCGGCGAGCGAAAGCAGCAGCGAGGACTGGAACCAGCCGCGATGCTGGTCGGAGCCTTCGAGATAGACGTCGGCCTGCCAGGGGTGCGTGGACGCGCCGCCGGGATGCTGCAACTCGGGACGGCGCATGAGCACGGCGCGGCTGGAGCTGCCGGAGTCGATCCACACATCGAGCGTGTCGGTGCTCTTGCGGACGGCTTCGGTGCCGGTCCAATCGGCGGGACGGCACTTCGTCCACAGCTCGGCCACCGGCGTGGCGAACCAGACGTTGCTGCCCTGTTCCTCGATGAGCGCGGCGGCATTGCGGACGATGGCGGCGTTGAGGATCGGTTCGCCGGCGGCATCATAGAACGCCGGGATGGGCACGCCCCACGAACGTTGGCGCGAGATGCACCAGTCGGGACGGGTCTTGACCGCGCCTTCGATGCGGTTCTGGCCCCAGTCGGGGATCCATTTTACCGAACCGATGGCGGCGAGGGCAGCTTGACGGAAAGAGTTCTCGGACGCGGAGCACCAGGTCCCTGCCTCGTGGTCGATCTGGATGAACCACTGGTCCACCGCGCGGAAGATGATGGGCGTCTTGGAGCGCCAGCAGTGGGGATAGCTGTGGGTGAAGTCCTCGCGGAGGACGAGCGCCTGCTTCTCGGTGAGCAGCGCCAGCACGGCGTCGTTGGCCTCGGAGCGATGGTTCTTGGAGAGCGTGGACTTGCCGACGAGCGACTCGGGCAACTGCTGCTCGCGCGGCAGGTCTTGGGTCGGCGCGAGGCGGCCTTCGTCGTCGACCGGACAGTAGATGGCCAGCTTCTCGCGCAGGCCGAGCTGGTAGTCGTCCGCGCCGTGGCCGGGCGCGATATGGACGAACCCGGTGCCGGTGTCGTTGGTGACGAACTCGGCGGGGAAGAGGCGTCCGGTCCGGGCGCAGAACGGATGCACGTACTCGACGGTGGCCAACTCGTCGGCGTGGAGCGAGCGGATGATCTGGTAGCTGCCCCAGCCGAGCTTCTCCGAGACGGTGGAGAGCAGCGCGTTGGCGACGATGTAGGCGCCGCCCTCGACCATCACGAGCGAGTAGTGGTAGCCGGGGTTGAAGGCGACCGCGAGGTTCGCGGGGAGCGTCCACGGCGTGGTCGTCCAGATGAGCACGAAGGTGTTCGGCTCGTCCTTGAGCCGGAAGCGCACGTAGACGCTCTGGCTCACGTGGTCGGCGTGCTCCACCTCGGCCTCGGCGAGCGCGGTCTTGAAGGGGATGCTCCAGTACACCGGCTTCTTGCCGCGGTAGACGAAGCCCTTCTCCACGATGTCGGCGAACATGCGGAGCTCGTCGGCCTCGTAGCGGCGGTCGAGCGTGAGGTAGGGGTTCTCCCAATCGCCGAAGACGCCGAGGCGTTTGAACTGGCCGCGCTGGAGGTCGATGTACTTCCGGGCGTAGGCGTCGCAGGCGGTGCGCAGGGTCGCGGTGTCGGTGTCGGTCTTGCCGGCGGCGCGGAACTCCTGCGCGACCTTGGATTCGATGGGCAGGCCGTGGCAGTCCCAGCCGGGCACGTACGGCGCGTCCTTCCCGCGGAGGGTCTGATATTTGACGATGATGTCCTTGAGCACCTTGTTGAGCGCCGTGCCGACGTGGACGTCGCCGTTCGCGAAGGGCGGGCCGTCGTGGAGCACGAACTTCTCGCGGCCGGCGCGCGCCTCGCGGATCCGCGTGTAGATGCCGTCGGCCTCCCATCGGGCGAGACGTTGCGGTTCGCGCTGCACCAGGTTCGCCTGCATCGGGAACTCGGTGCGCGGCAGGTTCAGCGTGTTCTTGTGGTCGGGCTTGTCGCTCATGGGGATCACTCTCGGACGGACCGTGAGGGAATCAGGTTTCTCCCGGCAAACGCAAGATGGTCGCACGGATTCGCGGGGCGGGCCGCGGACGCCGGAGGTCGTCGTCCTGCGTCCGGATCAGTCGACCTCGAGGGTGAAGATCCGCTTCGGGGCGTCGCGGCGCAGCTCGACGTGGCCGTCCACGAACACCGCGTCGGCGCGGGCCTTGGTCTTCTTCGGGCCGGAGGCGACGCGTTGCGTGTCGGTGCTGCGCTCGTTGCCGCCGCTGTGCCGGTAGCAGACGTTGGCGGTGCCGTCCTTGTCGGGATACAGGCAGGCGTCCCAGCCATCGGTGTCGGCGAACATCAGCGTGTTCACCGGATCGAGCATGCTCTTCGACCCGACGGTGGTGACACCGTTGTTCACGTAGGTGTTCTGCGCGTACGAGAGGAATCCCCAGAAGCCGCCCTCGCGCAGCGCGCCGCCGAGCTTCTCATCCGCCTGCGCCTTCTGGACGCTGGACGGGCAGATGAAGACGCCTTTGCCGGAGACGTTGGACTTCCGCCCGAGATAGGGCTGCAGTTGGCGGTACCAGATCGGTGGCAATCCATCGGGACCGACGGCGCTGCCGCTGGGCCAGCCGACCGGATAGACCCGGAAATCGTCGTCGTACATGGACGCCGCCAGCATCAGTTGGCGGAGGTTGCTCTGGCACTTGGCCGTGCGGCCCTTGTCGCGCGCCCGGCCCAGCGCGGGCAACAACATACCAGCGAGCACGGCGATGATCGCGATGACGACCAACAGCTCGATCAAGGTGAACCCGGCCCGCCCGCGGGGCGACGTCTGGGAAGGGATCTTGGCCATGGATGCCGCAGTGGCATCCGCACGATGCCGAAGCGGACATGTTGGGGAGGGAACAAAAGGAGACTGGCGGGAGTTCAAAAGGAGACTTCACCGCCGGGGCCAAGCATTGCGGAGGCCGGAGCGTAGCG
>CAIWVP010000024.1 GCA_903916195.1 uncultured Verrucomicrobiota bacterium
CATAGAAGTCCGTCACGCTCGACAGCTTGCGCACGTCGAGCACCACCACGTTCTCGGCCTTCTTGTTCTCGGCGTAGTCACGGCACAGCTGGGCCAATTTCTTCGGATCCATCGGACAATGAGCTTACCTCAACCCGCGCCGATTTCAAAGCGCTTTGTCCCGAGGACGTCTTTGTGACCGCCGGCATGGGTTGTCCGATGCGCCACACCAGCGCCTGTCGCCTGGCCTCGGGCCGGTCCTCGCCGGCGTGGACCTTGACGAACTCGTTCGTCGTGTTGGCGGCGGCGGGCTGGACGGCGTCCTGGATGCGGTCGCCTGGATGGACGTGATAGCCGTCGGTCTGGAAGCTGATCGCGGCGGCCAGACGGACGGTCGCCATCCACGAGACCGACAGGACCGGCACGATGACGCGCTTCATCCCGTCCTCATGGTCAAGTCGGAGCTCAATCCAAACAGTGGATCCTGGGGCCGGCGGTGCGATCTGTCGGGTCGGCATGCCAAGAGCAGCGGCGGCGCGCACGGGGTTGTGGACCTCCGGTCCGAAACCGCGACGTCGTCGTGCCCTCGATGATCTTGCAGCGACCCGTCGGCAGGATCGCTGCCTTCGGATCATGCCGCACCGCTCGCGTCCAGGACATCAGCCAAGAGCAGCGGCACGCTGCGAAGGATGCTACCGGCGCCTCCACGGTGATGATCCTTCCCGCGCCCGACGCCGACGGCCTCTCGTCGGCGGTCCGGTTCTTGCCCGGCGGTCGTTGCATGGCCGTGCCATGGCGGGACGCGCGCATGCATATCTTCGACCCGGAGGCCATGGCCCGGGAACTGGCGGCACCAGGCCTCGCTTGGCCTGTCGGCCCACGTTGAAGACCGGTCGTCGCCGCAACCGGTCTGCCCGGACGGTGGCGATCCCGTGACGAAACATGGCCGTCGTTGACTTCCAGAGCACCGTCGGCTAAGTCGTCCGCCCGTCGGTGGGTTCTGATATGAGCTTGGCCCTGAACCAGCAAGTGCTCGTCCTGAACCGCCTCTGGCAGGCCGTCAACGTCTGCTCGGCGCGGCGCGCCCTCACGCTTCTGTTCGAGGGCCACGCACAGGTCGTCTCCGGCGACAGCGACGGCGATTTCAAGACCTACAACTTCGCCCAATGGCGCGACTTCTCCGTGAAGCGCCCCGACGACGACGCGGTCGGCACCATCTCGTTCCGCATCCGCGTGCCGCGGGTGATCCTGTTGATGGTCTTCGACCGCCTGCCGAAGAAAGAGGTGAAGTTCACCCGGCACAACATCTTCGAGCGCGACAAGAACACCTGCCAGTACTGCAGCCGGACGCTCGACCGCAAGGACCTCAACCTGGACCACGTCGTGCCCCGCGACCGGGGCGGTCCGACCACGTGGGAGAACATCGTCTGCTCCTGCATCCCCTGCAACACGCGCAAGGCGAACCGGACGCCCTTCGAGGCCGGGTTGCGCCTCGTCCGCAAACCGAAGCGGCCCAAGTGGCGCCCCTTCGTGCAGGTCACCTTCGGCGCGCCGATGCACGACATCTGGCGTCACTTCCTCGACATCGCCTACTGGAACGTCGAGCTCGGAGAAGGAACGGGTTGAGGACGCATTCGATCAACATGCCGCCCGCGACCGCCTTGCCATCAAGCGTCAGGGATGTCCAAATCTTCCATCATCAAGACGCATCCGATCACCAAACCGCCTGCAACCGCCTTGCCAAGCCCGCCACAGAACTCCCTCTGGTATCGGATTTGTCTGCATTGGCGGTTTCAGATCGTGCTTCGGCTGGTTGATCGTATCGAATTGCGGGGAGTCATACTTGACGTCTCCCGGTTCCCAAGAGATGTCAAGAACGTCTTCTACGAGGGAGAATACGAGGCGATCGAGTGCGACCTCGCGGCCCGTTATCTATCGTCGCAGGACAGTGTTTTGGAGGTGGGCGGCGCAATCGGGTTCATCAGCCTCTTCTGCCTCACCCATATGGGCATTGGTCGCTACACCGTGACAGAACCCAATCCCAAGACGGCCGAACTGCTGCTTCGGAACTACGCACTGAACGGCCGGACGCCCGCGTTCTTGCCGTATGCCCTCGGCGACCGGGACGGGGAGATGTTGTTGGAGGTCGGTAGCACCTTTTGGGGCAATTCGCTGGTCGGTACGGCCAAAGAAGCGAAGACCATCCCGGTTCCTTCCCGTCGGCTCTCCACACTGCTCCAGCAGTTGGACTATCCGCCGACGACCTTGATTTTCGACGTCGAGGGTGCCGAAAGCCTTCTCGATTTTGCTGATATCCCCGCCACCGTGGAAAAAGTGTTGATTGAACTGCACCCCGGATTGCTTGGGTGGAAGGAGACCGCGCGGATCATCGCTGATTTTGAGAGGCTGGGCTTCGCGGTCAAAGAGGAACGTAACTCGGTATATTTCTTGGCCCGCGGCAAGAGCGTGGTTTCACCCGGCGTGGCCACTGACACCGCTCAGAGCCGATAACCGGCCCAACGACCGTCTCCGCTGCGGTTTGGTGTCGTGCTATGATTGGCTGGACGCCTTGAGCCACCCCGCCAATTTCGCGGCATTGGCACCCAACTCGTAGTTCTTGCGGAAGTGGTCCTTGCCGGCTTGCGCCCGCGCATGCGCGACCAAAGGGGCCGTCAAGGTTTCCATCACCGCCGCTCGCAAAGGATCTTCAGCGAGTCCCGTCAACAACCACCCGTACGCGCCGCCACCGAGGATGCTGCGCGCCGCGCCGGTATCCGACGCGACGATGGGCACCTCGAACGCCAACGCCTCCAGCAGCACGATGCCGAACGTCTCCAAGCGCGACGGGAACACGAACACATCCGCCCCCTGCCAGCGCTCCAGCCACGCCGCGCTGCCCGCCTCCACTCCGCGATGGACGAAGATTCCCGGCCCCGGCGGCACCTCGGACCGCGTGATGATGTGCAGGTCGCAACGGTCGGCGAAATGCCGGCAGAACGTGTCGCGCAGCAGCGGTCCGCCCTTGCGCTGGAAATCACCGCCGAGGAACAGGATCTGGGGCCGGGTGTTCGCCGGCCGCGCCTTGCGGCGCGGCGGCGGAGTGAGCGACGGCGGTAGAAACGAGATGCGCCCGTCCGGCACCCCGTAGTCGCGACGAAGCGACGCGGCGACCGTCTCCGACCAGGGGAGGAGCTTCGTCGCGCGCGCGAACAGCGCGCGCTCGCGGCGGAGCAGCCCGCGCAGCGTCAACGGCTGCAGCCAGCGCGACAGCGCGTTCGGAGCGAACCACGGCGAATCGGCGAGCTGCTGGAACGTCGCGTCCAGCGCGACCAACACCGGCATCCCCGCCGGCAGTTCCCCGAGCCCGAGCCCCATGCTCTGGGTGTTCACCACGAGCGCATCGACCGGCTGGCGGCCCCGCAGCGCGTCGAGCTGCCGGCGCAGATGCCGGCTCGCCGCGACGCGCCAGCGCGTGCCGTGCAGGTCGAGGCCGAACTTCCGCAGCCCGCGCACCGAGGTGTCGCCCAGCCGCCGCAGGTCCGGCGGCAAGGGCAGCGCATCGAGCACGTGGGCCGTCACGCCGAGCTCCGGCCGGCGCGCCAGCTCGGCGGCGAACCGCGGCAGATAGCTCGTGTGCCCGAGCGTGTTCTCGTTGAGAAAAGCGACTTCCATGGTCAGACACCGGAGCGGATCCCTGCGTACATCCAGCGATACGACGGGAGGATCTCCGCCGGCGCGAACACTTCCACCGCGCGACGACGCGCGCGCCCCGCGACCTCGGAACGTTCCTGCGGCCGCGCTTGCCACCGGGCCAGGACCGCCGCGAGGGCCCCGGCGGCCTCCATGCCGACGGTCTCCCCGGCGTCGCCCACGATCCATCGCGTCACCGGGAAAGCATGGGCGACGACGGGCAACCCGCTCGCCATCGCTTCAAGGAAGACCAGCCCGAACGGCTCGCGCAACGCGGCATGCGCGAAGACATCGGCCTCGTGGTACAAGGCCGGCATCTGCGGCGGCGGCACGTTCGGCCTCAGGTGGAGGCGACCGCCCAGAAGCGGCCGCGCCCTCCGTTCGAACGCGGCGACATCCGACGGCATCGCTTGGCCGGCGACCAACAGATGGGCGTGCGGCAAGGTCGCGACTTCCTGCACCACCCAATCCAGGCGCTTCTGGCTGCGGCCCGCCAGATCGCCGACCGCCAGCACGACGAACGCATCTGCCGGGATCCCTTCCGTCGAAGTCGTGCGCCGGAGCCCGCCCGTCCCCGCGCTCGGCGCGAACCGGGTCGTGTCCACGAAATGCGGGATCACCTGCCACCGCGAGACATCGGCACCCCGTGCCGCCCCGTCCTCCCGGTAGAACGGCGCGAGCACCTGGACCCGGTCGAAGCGCCAGTTCCAATCCGGACCGAGCATCAGCCCGTCCTTGTAGATCACCGTGATCCGACCGCCCCGCGTCCGGTCGCGGACCCACCACGCCAGCTGAGGATCGGCGACGTGGACGATGTCGTGACCTCCGGCCCGCAACCATCGCAGCAGCGACCGCGCGAACATGAACTGCTCGAGCTGATATCGACGGAGCCATGGCAACCAACGCCGCCACAGCCGATGTTCGCGGGGCACCGCGAGAAGGCGGCGGTAGGGACAGACCGTCCGCAGCGGTCCGTTGCCGAGCAAAGTGACCGGCTCGCCGTCCTCATGGAGCGCCTCGGCCAACGCGTGGGCCCAGGTCTCGTTGCCGCGGCGCACCCGCCCCAGGCCTGAACAGGCGATGGCGATCTTCGGGCTCATCGGCGGGCGGGCGCAGGTCGTTCCGAGACGCGGCGAAGCTCCTGCTCCAGCGCGGCGCAGACCGGCCCGGGAGCGTAGCGGGCCTCCGCGAGGGCCCGGGCTGCGAGAGCGATCCGGGCGCGAAGGACCGGATCCGACTCCAATTTCCGGAACGCCGGAACGGCGGCTCCCGGCGTCTTCATCGGCACGGCCACGCCGCCCGCGCCGGTCTGCCACACCATCGTCTCCTCCTCGTTGTGGACGACCGGCAGTCCGCTCGCGAGCGCTTCGAGGATGGCGATCGAGAAGGGCTCCGCCAGCGAGCCGAGCGAATAGACATCGGCTGCTTGGTACAGCCGGCCGATCGGGTCCCGTTCCACCCGGCCCAGTTCCCTGAACCGGTCGCCCAAGGCCCGGCGGGCGCGGGCGCGCACCGCTTCGGCACCGTCCTCCGGGGCTCCCGCCGAGACGAGCAACGCGGTCGACGAAGCGGCCGCCACTTCTTCAGCCAGATGATCAAGCCTCTTGCCGCTGACCGAGCCGACCGGGCCGACCGTCAGGACGATGAAAGCCTCCGCGGGAAGGCCCAGTTCTTCGCGGGCGGACCTGCGCTCCCAGGGAGTCGGCGGCACGAACCGCTCCGTGTCCGCGAAATGGGGCACCGCGAAGAACCGGCCGGCCTTCTCCGGCGGCAACATCGCCTGCGCCTCGGAAAGATACGGTGGGGCGAGCAGATGGATGCCGTCGTAATCGCGGAGCCAGCGCGGCGTGAGGCGCATCCCGTTCATGAAGACGACCTTGGCGCCATGCCATCGGCGGAACCGTTTGAGGTTCCACGCGAGATAAGGATCACCGCAGTAGGCGACGGTCATCCTCCGGCGCCGCAATGCCCAGAGAGCCTTGGGCAACGCGGTGAGCTGCTCCGCTTGATACCGGCGCTCCCACGGCAACGACCGCAAGCCCGGGCTGTCCCGGCCGACGTTCCCGAGCCAGACCGCAGGTCTCGGACCGCCGACCGGTTCTCGACCGGCCCAAAGCTCGGCGCGACAGGCGGACGAGAGATGACGCGCCAGCTCGAGCATCCAGATCTCGATACCGCGCGACACATGGCCCGCTCCCGAGGAGATCAGCGCCACCCGCATGGACCGGTCACCGGACATCGCTTTCACGGTATCAGACCATGGCGCACCGCCAAAGCCCGATAGAACTCCAACCCGCGCCGGGCGACCGTCGACCAAGCGAAGTTCGCCCGCACATGGGCCTGCGCCTGTCCGCCCATCCTCCGGCTCAACTCGGGGTCACGGACCAGCGACGCGATCCGTGCCCGCATCGCCCCGAGGTCGTGCGGCGGGACGATGAACCCCGTCACGCCGTCCACCACCAGCTCAGGCAGGCTCGTCGTCCGGGTCACGATGACCGGCTTTCCCGCCGCCATGCCTTCCAGCGCCACCAATCCCAGCAGTTCCGACTTGTCGCCCGCCGCGGTCGGGCTCGGCAACGACGGCTGGAGCACGACGCTGGCTCCGGCCATCTGCGTCGCCACCTCGGCATCGGAGGCGTCGGTGATGAAGGTCACGTCCTTGCCCACCGCCGCCGAACGAAGCTCTTGGAGATAGGCCGGCGAATAGGGTCGCCCCACCACCCGGAGCGGAAGGTCCGGCGTCAGCGCGTCGATCACCTGCCGGATCCCCTTGTGCGGAAGCAACCGACCGACGAAGAGCGCGTACCCACCCGGTCCGCCCGGCGGATAGATCTCGGGCCGAGCACCGCCGAACAAGACCGTCGAAGGTTGCTTCCAATCCGGGAAGAACTTGCTCGCGTGGCCTGAGAGATGGGCGAGACCGTGCGCCAACCGATGAAGATCCAATCGCCGATGGATCTTCATCATGTACCCGCTCCAGGTGCCGCCGCCACCGCCGACATCGGTCAACACGCTCAACTGCCTGCGCCACCGTGCCAGCGGCACGACGGCTTCGGAGAGCGACGTCGGGAAGCACATGCAGTGGACCACGTCATAAGCGGCCAATGCCCGCCACGTCTCAGGCGTGGCCGGGAATCCCCAGCGGAACGACAGATGGCGCACGCTGAACGTGCGGATCTCCAACCGTCCATCCGGTTCTGCAGAGGCCTTGAGGTCGAAGAGCCCGAGCGTGGTCGGGGTCATGGCGGCCATGGCCCGGGCATATTCCAGGGCGTAGCGTTCGCCGCCGCCGACGGTGCGATGGCGGCCCAGCAACGAAGCCGGCAACACTAGCGTGCGGGGTGACCAATCACTCACGTGAAAAGAAAAAGGCGCGACCATCGGGTCGCGCCTTGAAGAAGCACCAGGAGCTTACTTGCGGCATCGACGATACAGTCCGAAACCAACCAATCCGAGTCCGGCGAGCATGGCGTAGGTCTCCGGCTCAGGCACAGCCGAAACCGCCGTGGTCGAGAAGTCGCCCGCGGCGAAAACAGTCGCATAAGGGTTGCCGGAAGGTCCGGCACCCGAGAAACCGAATACCCCACCACTTCCAACAAAACTCGGATCGACTGTGGCAGCGGTGACGTTGTTGAACGGAGTCCCCGCGGTGAACCCTGAAACTGAAATCGTGTAGAAACCGGCCGCATTCAACGTCACCGGTGTAGGCAAGTTCATGTAAACAAACGAACCGATGGCACCGTCTCCCGTCCCAGAAATCGTCGTGCTGATCACCTCCAAACCACCAAAATTGAAGATAGTCACCGTCAACGTGTCCGCCAACGAACCGGAAGCACCGGAATTGTAGGCGCCCAACGCTGCGATGGTGATCGAGGAGCCTCCCACTTGCCAAAGTGTGGAGAAATTTCCCGTTGCCGACCCTGTGGCCGGAGCCGAGGTCACGAACGTCGCTGCTGAAGCTGAGCTGAGACCAGCCAACATACAGAGGGTGCTAAGCGTAGATTTCATGTTCGAAAAATGTACCGATCAGATTCGATGGCACTTAACAGCACCAACCATGGAACGTGTCTACAGACTGTAAAATTTACAGTCAATAAAATTCCAAGATCTTCTTAAGGGGAGCTCTAGGGCGGATTCCTCTGGAATCGGGCAGTCGGACGGATCGGCCGGGGTTCCGGTCGATCGCAGCGCCCGAGGTTCGTCGGCGTGCCGGGGGGCTTGTCCGGCATCTGACACCGCTCCTACGGGTTCGAAGGGGCCGCGGGTTGGCCGCGGCATCTGTCCAATGCCGCCGCATCCGATGCGTGTTGCCGAAAGTCTGGGACCCGGACCCGTTTCTCAACGACCCGGTGTCGCACGCGGCAGCCATCCTCCTGGAAACTCACGTCGCGCCGGTGATGCACCCGGTTCCCGATCACCGACCCGTGGTCGCG
>CAIWVP010000025.1 GCA_903916195.1 uncultured Verrucomicrobiota bacterium
AAAAGGCAAAAGGCAGAAGGAAAAAGGATGAAGGAAAAAGGAAAAGCAGACACCGAGACGGAAGGACAAGCAGCTCCTTCCCTTCCCCCTTTGCCTTTTTCCTTTTTCCTTTTTCCTTTTGCTTTCCGTCTCCCTCTGTTCGCGCGGATCCTCGGCTGGTCTTTCCTGAATCTCGCGCTGCTGGTCGTGGTGTTCTGGGTGCTGCTTCGCTCCGAGTTCCGGCTGGAGCCGCTCATCGCCGGCGTCGCCGGAGAACGGGCGCAGCGCACCGCGGATGCGCTGCTCGCCGAGCTCCGCGAACGGCCGTCCGCCGATTGGGACGACGTGCTCGCCCGGCAGGGCGAGGCCTGGGGTGTGCAGTTCCTGATCGTGCGCGATGACGGCCAACGCGTCGCCGGTCCCGACATGAAGCTGCCCGCGTCGGTCGCCGCCCGTCTGCGATCCCGTGGCGGTGCCGGACGCGGAGGGCCCGGGGCGGGCGACGGTCCGCGCGGCGAACCGCCAGCGCCCACCGAGGCGCGGCCTCGCGAGGATCCCGAGCGCTTCCGCTCATTCGGCGAGGTCCGGCGGCGTCCTCCGACCGAGGCGCGGGGGTTCTTGCACACCACCGAGCCGAGCCGCTATTGGCTGATGTTCGAAGCGCCCCTGCCGGGCGGCGGCGGCGGGCCTGAGCGGAGGATGACGCGGCTGCTCATCGTGGCGGATACCCTCGGTGCCGGCGGGCTCTTCTTCGATTTCCGGCCGTGGATCTGGGCCGGGTCCGCGGTCGTGGTCTTGTCGGTGCTCTGGTGGGTGCCGTTCGTGCGCGGCATCACCCGTGCTCTCGGCCAGATGACCCGCGCGACCGAGCAGGTTGCCGAGGGGCGCTTCGATGTCTCGGTGGATGCCCGGCGCGGCGACGAGCTCGGGCGGCTCGGCGGCGCGATCAACCGCATGGCGGAGCGGCTCGCGGGATTCGTCACCGGTCAGAAGCGCTTCCTCGGCGACATCGCCCACGAGCTCTGCACGCCGTTGGCGCGGATGGAGATGGCGCTGGGCGTGCTCGAGCAGCGCGCGGACGACCGTCAGCGCGCCTACGTCGACGACGTGCGGGAAGAGGTGCGCCACATGAGCGGCCTCGTGAACGAGCTGCTCTCGTTCTCCAAGGCCGGGCTCAAGGCGCGCGATCTTCCGCTCGCCGCCGTCCCGCTGCCCGCGCTCGTCGCCCAGGTGGTGGCCCGCGAAGCCGCTCCCGGCGCGGATGTCCGCGTCGAGGTGGCCGGAGGTCTGGTGGTCCAAGCGGACCCCGAGCTGCTCGCGCGGGCGATCGGGAACCTGCTCCGCAACGCGCTCCGCTATGCCGGCCACGCCGGTCCGGTGACTCTCCGCGCGGTGGCCGAGGGCGATCACGTATCGGTCACGATCGCCGACGTCGGCCCCGGGGTGCCGCCGGAGGCGTTGCCGAAACTGGGCGAACCTTTTTTCCGTCCCGACGCCGCCCGCACCCGCGAAGAGGGCGGCACCGGGTTGGGGCTCGCCATCGTCCGCACCTGTGCCGAGGCGTGCCGCGGCACCGTGACGTTCCGCAACCGCCAACCCACCGGTCTCGAAGCGGAGCTGAAGCTGCGGCGCGCCTGAGCCCGGGGCGGGGGATGGGTCCCTGTCCGGTGCTTCGGATCGCACCGCGTCCGACGCCCGAGCTTGAAGCGGACGACGCGAACCTTTAGGCAGTCCGTCTGTGACCGCACAAGACGCCACGTTTCTGCTCGAACGGTTCCAACGGGGCGAGGTCCCGCGCGACGACGTGCTGCGCGCGTTCCAAGCGGCACCGGTCGCCGACCTCGGGTTCGCGCAGGTGGACCTGCACCGGGCGCTCCGGAAAGGATTCCCCGAGGTGATCTTCGGCGCCGGCAAGACGCCGGAGCAGGTCGTCGCCATCGCGGACCGTCTCGTCGCGGCGGACGGCCGGGTGCTCATCACGCGCATCACCGGGATCCACGCCGCGGCGCTGGCGGAACGCTTTCCCCACGCCGTCCACCACGTCGCCGCGCGCTGCGTGACCATCGAGACCGCGCCGTTGCCCAAACGGGCCGGCACCATCGCCGTCCTCTGCGCCGGCACGAGCGACTTGCCGGTCGCGGACGAGGCGGCGGTCACCGCTGGATTCATGGGCAACCCGGTGCTGCGCATCTCCGATGTGGGCGTGGCGGGGCTGCACCGGTTGTTGGCGCGTCTGGATGAATTGCAACGCGCCGACGTGGTCATCGTCGTCGCCGGCATGGAAGGCGCCTTGCCCAGCGTCGTCGCCGGGTTGGTGTCGCGCCCGGTGATCGCGGTCCCCACCAGCGTGGGCTACGGGGCCAGCTTCGGCGGTCTTGCCGCGCTGCTCGGCATGCTGAACTCCTGCGGCAGCGGCGTGACGGTGGTGAACATCGACAACGGCTTCGGCGCCGGCTACGCGGCGGCGCAGATCAACGCGCTCCGCGGCTGAACGCAGCGGCCGCCTAACCCAGCTTCCGGCGGAATCTGCGGCACGCGGCGGCGACATCGGTCGCGTCGAGGATCGCGGAGACGACGCAGATCCGCGTCGCGCCGGCGGCGAGGACATCGTCCAGGTTCCCTAGGTGGATCCCGCCGATGGCGAACCAGGGGACCGTCACGTTCGCTGCCGCCCAACGCACGTAGCTGAGCGTCACGGGCGCGGCGGTCGGTTTCGTGCCGGTGGCGAACACCGGCCCGATCGCGATGTAGTCGGCGTCGGCAGCCATGGCGCGCGCGGCCTGGTCCGGCGCGTGGGTGCTGAGCCCGATCTCCGGGCGGTCGCCCTCGGCCATCAATTGCCCGACCCGGGTGAAGCCCGCATCGAAAAAATCTTCCTGTCCGAGATGGCAGACCTCGGCGCCGAGCTCCGCGGCGAGACCGAGATGGTCGTTGATCACCAGCCTCACGCCGGCCGCCCGGGTCACCGGCAGGACCGCCGTCGCCAAGCGCCTCACGTCGTCCACCGCGGCGCCCTTCGCGCGGACCTGGATCAGGTCGGAGCCGCCGTCGCACAACTGCCGCGCGAGCTCCGCGGGATCGCGTCCGGCCAGATAGGCGGTGTCGATGAACGTGTACAGTCGGCAGTCGGCGAGGGGCTTCACGTGGAGGGATGGAACATCTTGGCCTGGAATCCGGGCCGCTGGATCTCGCCCCCCTGGCGGTCGCGGAGGTCTTCGACGTGGGCGTCCATGGGGGCGTCCATGGGGGCGTCCATGGGGGCGTCCATGGAGGCGATGTCCACGCGGCCGTCGTGCATCACGAAACTTCCTTTGATGGCGCTGCCACCGGGATGGAACGCGGCGTTCTTCATCGTGCAGGGATCTTCGTTCACCAGCAGGACCTTGCTGCTCGGCCGTCGTTCGCCGTTGATCTGCGTTCCTTTTGGACCGGCCTCGGAAGCACCGTCGCCGACCGGCGCTCCCGGGTCGAGCAGGCCGTTCATGCTGAAGGTCACCCGCAGCGCCTTGCTTTGCGGCCCGGTGCTCGGGCATCGGTGGACCGGGAAGCTTTCGATGAACGTCTCGCGGTATGGCGATCGTGCCCGCGAGAGCTCGTAGGGGAACAGTGATCCCGCCTCGGCGTGGAAGCCATATCCGGGCGTCTTACATCGGGTCCGGTCGTTGGTGTCGGCATCCGGTCGGCCACCGAAGACCCAGTCGGCGGCGTGGCGCGGGTGGGTGTTCCCGCGGTCGGTCAGCCCGGGCCAGCAGAGGAATCCTTGGGAATCATCGGCATACACGAGCATGCCGATGGACAACTGCCGGAGGTTGCTCTTGCAGACGGTGGAGCGGGCGCCCTCCTTCGCTTTGCTGAGCGCCGGGAGAAGCATCCCTGCCAAGACGGCGATGACCGCGAAGACGACCCGCAGCTCGATCAGCGTGGACCCCGGCCGGGCGGCGGCACCGCGGTCCGGTCGAAGTGCGGTGTGCATGGTATCGGAACCCCGACCGGGCAGGGGATCACTTCTTGGAGGTCGTGTGGGAGCGCAGCCACTCGTTGTCGACCTTGCTGGTCGTGAGCGGCACGCCGCCATGGGCGGCGTGGTAGTCCCCGGTGTAGCCGGGGTTGTTGAACCTGCCGTCGACCCACTTGTGGCTCTCGGCATGGCCGTCGCCGAACGCAAAGTTCGACGACCTGCCATGGTAGTTCCCCGGGACGTGATAGACGCCGCCGGCACCGCTCATCTGCACCCCGAAGAACGGCCGGCAGATGCTCTCCGGATGGATCTCGCCGAAGACGAAGGTGTCGGACGTCGCGATCATCTGCGAAGCCTTCTTGGGCACGAGATAGACCCTGTCGCTGCCCTGGTCGCCCGAGCCGTAAGCGGCCGCGTCGCTCCATCCGACGAAGGCGTTCATCGCGTAGGTGCGGGGATTGCGGACCTTCTTGCCGTTGATGGTGTGGGCATAGGTGTCGCCCGGGCATTTGAAGCTGCCTTTGGCCTTGAGATAGGGCGCCAGCAAGGAGACGCGATCGTTGATCAGTCCGTTGGCGGATCCTTCGACGAGGTTGCTGTTCTCGCGGCCCTCCACCCACAAGCGCGGCACGAAGGACGGCGGCGGATTCGTGAGGTTGATCGTGTCGTTGCCCGAGCCGTTCGGGGCGAAATAATCTTGGAAGTCGGTCGCGTACACCAGCGACGCGGTGATCATCTGCTTCTCGTTGTTGAGGCAGCTGATGCCGGACGCCTTCTGCTTCGCCTTGCTGAGCGCGGGCAGCAACATGCCGGCGAGGATCGCGATGATGGCGATGACGACGAGAAGTTCGATCAGGGTGAACCCGTGCAGGCGGCGTTGCTTCATATGGCTGAAAACTGTCGGTGGACTCCCGACATTAGACACGGACCGGTTCAGCACAACTCCGAAAGCATCTGCTCCATCTCGGCCAATGGTCCTTCGTGATGTTGCGCCACCGCCAGGTCGCGGGCCCGGGTGAAGGCGGCGATGGCCTCGGGCCGGTCGCCGAGCGACAGCGCGCAACGCCCGAGCAAGATCTCCACGACCATCCAACCGGGCTTCCGCGCGAGCGCCGCGGCGAGATGCTCCCGGGCGCCGGCCGCGTCGCCGAGATCGAAGAGCGCCTTGCCCAGACTGAACCGCGCGAGCTCGTTCTGAGGGAACTGGGCGACCATCTGGCGTTGGCGGGCGAGCGGATCAGGGACGTCGGGCATGCGGCGCAAGAGAACCGGGCCGGCTCGACGAAGTCCATCCAAGGCTCGCGGTCGCCGCCGGCCTGGAAACCGACGCGCCGGAGAGGACCGGAAGATCCGCCGGGGATGTCATCGGGTTCTCTACGGATCCACCTCTTCTGATCCCCGTCCCAAGGGCAGGACACTGGACTTTGTCCGCCGGCCTCCGATCCATTCCCCAAACCCATCCGCCCTGGATGCGCCGACCGACGCCCCCGGTTTCCTAGGATTGCGCACGGGCCTGCAAACCCCGAGCGCGGAGCGTTTTACTGACGGGCGGGGCGTCCAAAAAAAGTCCGCTTCTCTTGGTCGGGACGCTTGCCACATCCCGCTTCCGAGGCTTAACAATGGGTCGAAGACTTCCCCCTGAAACCGTCCCGGAAAAACGCATGCTCAAGATCCTTGGACCCCAACCCGTGAACAGCGGCTTCTGCGACGGCGTGTCGCGTCGCAACTTCCTGCGCATCGGTGCGCTCGGGCTCGGCGGTCTGACGCTGCCTCAGATGCTCCAAGCCGAGGCGGCGGCCGGCATCCGTTCTGCCGGCAACCAGCACAAGGCGGTCATCATGATCTTCCTGCCGGGCGGACCGAGCCATCAGGACATGTTCGACCTGAAGATGGACGCCCCGTCGGAGGTCCGCGGCGAATTCAAACCCATCGCCACCAACGTCCCCGGCATCCAGATCTGCGAGCACCTTCCGAGGCTCGCGCAGCTCGCGGACAAGTATTCCATCGTCCGATCCATCGTGGGCTGCAACGGCGACCACTACGCCGTCCAGTGCGTCACCGGCCGCGACCACAAGAACATGCCGTCCGGCGGTTGGCCGGCGCTCGGGTCGGTGCTGTCGAAGCTCAATGGCGCGGTGGATCCGTCCATCCCGCCGTTCGTCGGGCTCGCACCGAAGATGGGCCACACCCCTTGGTCCGAGAACGGCCAATCCGGTTTCCTCGGCGTCGGTCACGCACCGTTCCAGCCCAACAAGGGCGGCGGATCCGAAGACATGGTGCTGAAGGGCCTGACGCTCGATCGTCTTGCCGATCGGCGGTCGCTGCTCACCAGCATCGACACCTTCCGGCGCGAGGCCGATTCGACCGGAATGATGGACGGGCTCGACGCCTTCAACCAGCAGGCCTTCGGCATCCTCACCTCCAGCAAGCTGGCCGACGCGCTCGACCTCCGGAAAGAGGACCCGAAGGTCGTCGAGCGCTACGGCAAGGGGGATCCGCGCAACCGCGACGACGGAGGTCCGAAGCTGATGGAGCAATTCCTCGCCGCCCGTCGCCTCGTCGAGGCCGGCGCCCGCTGCGTCACGCTGGCCTTCAGCCGTTGGGACCACCACGGCGACAACTTCGGCGCGCTGCGGCAGGATCTGCCGTTGCTCGACCAAGGGTTGAGCGCGCTGATCCGGGACCTGCATGAGCGCGGTCTCGACAAGGACGTGAGCGTGGTGGTCTGGGGCGAGTTCGGCCGCACGCCGACCATCAACAAGGACGGCGGCCGCGACCATTGGCCGCGCGTGAGCTGCGCCTTGCTCGCCGGCGGCGGCATGAAGCACGGCCAGATCATCGGCGCGACCGACCGGCTCGGCGGCGAGGCGGTGGAGAGGCCCGTGCAGTTCGGCGAGGTGTTTGCGACGCTCTACCAGGGCCTCGGCATCGACGTGAACAAGGTCACGCTCCCCGATTTCAACGGCCGACCGCAGTTCCTCGTCGACAACGGCTACCAGCCGATGCGGGAGCTCGTGGGTTGAACAGCGGAGGTTTGAAGAAGCGAAGATGATCGAAACACCGCCAGAGAAGGTCGCCGTCCCTCATGGCATCGGGTCGCTGGCCGCGATCGCCATGGTGAAGTTGCTAAATCTTCCGCCTGGCTTCCTGATCGATTTCAAATCCGTGCTTCTGGAGCACGGACTCCGCCGGGGCCTCGACATCCCCAAGACCTAGCGTTCTCGTCTTCGCTGTTCCATCCCGTCATGCTCACCATCCCCGGACACTCGAACCGATTCTGCGACGGGCTCTCGCGCCGCAATTTCCTCCGCATCGGCGCGCTCGGCATGGGCGGGTTGGCGCTGCCCCAGCTGCTCCGCGCCGAGGCGGCGTCCGGTCTCCGTTCCGGCCAGAAGGCCGTGATCATGGTCTACCTGCCGGGCGGGCCGCCGCACCAGGATACCTTCGACCTCAAGCTCGACGCTCCGGCGGAGATCCGCGGCGAGTTCCGGCCCATCTCCACCAACGTCCCCGGCACCCAGATCTGCGAGCACTTGCCGCGGTTGGCCCGCATCGCCGACCAGTACGCCATCATCCGTTCGATCTCGGACGCGGTGGACGACCATTCGGATTTCATGTGCCAGACCGGCCGCCGCAAGAACAGCCAGCCGCCCGGCGGCTGGCCGACGTTCGGCGCCACGGTGTCGCGCGTGCTCGGGCCGGCGGATCCCGCGGTCCCGGCCTTCGTCGGGCTCGAACCGCGGATGCAGCATCGTCCCTACAACGCCGCCACCGCCGGTTACGCGGGCGTGTCGCACGACGCCTTCCGGCCCGCGGCCGACGCAAAATCCGACATGGTGCTCAACGGCATCACCACCGAGCGCCTGTCCGACCGCCGCGCCCTGCTCACCGCGTTCGACCGGTACCGGCGGGATGTTGATTCCAGCGGCCTCATGTCGGGGCTCGATGGGTTCAACCAGCAGGCGTTCGGTATGTTGACTTCCAGCCGGTTGCTGGAGGCGCTGAACGTTGAAAAGGAGCCGGCGGCGATCCGCGAGCGCTACGGCAAAGGCGACGCCAAGGTCCACGGCGACGCCGCGCCGATGCTCAACGAGCAGTTCCTCGTCGCGCGCCGCCTCGTCGAGGCCGG
>CAIWVP010000026.1 GCA_903916195.1 uncultured Verrucomicrobiota bacterium
CGATGTCGACCACCTCGTAGTTGTTACAACCGAGCACGACGCCGACGATGTTCTTGCCGATGTCGTGGACGTCGCCCTTCACCGTCGCCATGAGCACCTTGCCCTGGGCCTTCACGGCTTGGCCGGCGGCGGCCTGCGCGGCCTTCTCGGCCTCCATGAACGGGGTGAGATAAGCGACCGCCTTCTTCATCACGCGGGCCGATTTCACGACCTGCGGGAGGAACATCTTGCCGGCGCCGAAGAGGTCGCCGACGACGTTCATGCCGGCCATGAGCGGGCCCTCGATGACGAGCAGCGGTCTGCCCAGGAGCTGGCGCGCCTCCTCGGTGTCCTCGTTGACGTGGGCGTCGATGCCCTTGACGAGGGCGTGCTTGAGGCGTTCCTCGACCGGCGCGCTGCGCCAGGCCTCGTCGGCCTTGGTCTCGGCGGTGGCACCGGTGGCCTTCTTCTTCAGCTCCTCGCCGTGCGCGACGAGCCGTTCCGTGGAATCGGGGCGGCGGTTGAGCAGCACGTCCTCGATGAGCCCGAGCAGGTCCTTGGGGATCTCCTCATACACCTCCAACATGCCGGCGTTGACGATGCCCATGTCCAGGCCCGCGCGGATGGCATGATAGAGGAAGGCGCTGTGCATCGCCTCGCGGACGTGGTTGTTGCCCCGGAAGCTGAAGCTGATGTTCGACACGCCGCCGCTGACCTTGGCGAGCGGGAGGTTCTGCTTGATCCAGCGGGTGGCCTCGATGAAGTCGACCGCATAGTTGTCGTGATCGGCGATGCCGGTGGCGACGGTGAGGATGTTCGGGTCGAAGATGATGTCCTCGGGCGGGAAGCCGACCGTGCCGACGAGCAGGTCGTAGCTGCGCTTGCAGATCTCACACTTGCGCTGCTTTGAATCGGCCTGGCCCTGCTCGTCGAAGGCCATCACGACCACGGCCGCGCCATAGCGGCGGATGAGCCGGGCCTGCTCGATGAACCTTGCCTCGCCTTCCTTGAGCGAGATCGAGTTCACGATGCCCTTGCCCTGCAAGCAGCGCAGGCCGGCTTCGATGACCGTCCACTTGGACGAGTCGACCATGATCGGGACCTTGGCGATGTCGGGCTCGGCCGCGATGAGGTTGAGGAACCTCGTCATCGCCCCGACGCCGTCCAACATGCCCTCGTCCATGTTGATGTCGATGATCTGCGCCCCGGTCTCGACCTGCTGTTTGCAGATGGCGAGCGCCTCGTCGTAGTTCCCGGCGAGGACGAGCTTCGCGAACTTGGGCGAGCCGGTGACGTTGGCGCGTTCGCCGATGTTGATGAAGTTCGTCTCCGGCGTCTGGGTGAACGCCTCCATGCCGCTGAGGCGGAGGTACGGCGCGATCGTCGGCGTCGCGCGGGGCCTGAGGCCGCGGACCGCGTCGGCGATGGCCTTGATGTGCGGCGGCGTGGTGCCGCAGCAACCGCCGACGACGTTGAGCCAGCCGGCCTCGGCCCAAGGACTGATCTGGGGCGCGAGCGATTCGGGCGTCTCAGGGAAGCCGGTCGGCGAGAGCGGTTCGGGCAGACCGGCGTTGGGATAGACGCAGATCGCGGTGTCGACGATGCGGTGGAGCTCCTCGACGTAGGCGCGCATCTCCTTCGGCCCGAGCGCGCAGTTGAATCCGATGGTGACGGGCCTCGCGTGCCGCACCGAGTTCCAGAACGCCTCGACCGTCTGGCCCGTGAGCGTGCGGCCGGAGAGGTCGGTGATCGTGCCGGAGATCATCAGCGGCAACCGCACGCCGCGTTCCGCGAAGACCTCCTCGATGGTGAAGAGCGCGGCCTTCGCGTTCAGCGTGTCGAAGATGGTCTCGACCAGGATGAGGTCGACGTCGCCGTCGAGCAGCGCCTCGACCTGCTCCCGATAGGCGACGCAGAGCTGCTGGAAGTTCACCGAGCGGAAACCCGCGTCGTTCACCTCCGGCGAGAGGGAGGTCGTCACCGACATGGGCCCGATGGAGCCGGCGACGAACTTCCGCTCGCCGGTCGCCGCCGACACCTCGTCGGCCGCCTTCCGGGCGAGGCGCGCGGCCGCGAGGTTCATGTCGCGGGCCAGTTCGCGCAGGAACGGGTCGGAGATCACGGCATCGAAATACGCCTGGTCCTTCCGGCCTTCTGCGTGGCGGAAAAAGAAGTCGTGCTGCCCGATGGTCGTCGCGCTGAAGGTGTTGGTCTCGATGATGTCCGCGCCGGCCTCGAGGTAGTGCCGGTGGATCTCCTCGATCACCTGCGGCTGCGTGATCTGCAGCAGTTCGTTGTTCCCCTTCAGGTCCTTGCCCTTCCAGTCGGCGAACCGCTCGCCGCGGAACTGCGCCTCGCCCAGACGATACCGCTGGATGACGGTGCCCATCGCCCCGTCGATGACGGCGATGCGTTCGCCGAGAAGGGCGATGATCTCGCCGCCCCGGGTGAAATCTTCAGCACGGAAGGAACTCATAGAATCTTGGCGGGAGGCTAGCCCGGCCCTATCGCTGGACAAGTCTCAAATCAACGCATCTTGATTCGTTGATATGAACGATGATCTTGCGAAAAGGAGGCTCCACGGGCCGGACTGGAGCGCTGGTGGCGAGGCCCCCACCGACGAGCCGGGGCACCCCTTTGTTTGATCCAGCTGAGAGAAGTCACCCGGTCGCCATATTTCCGTAACATCCAAAGGTTCCACTCTGGGGCATGGACTTCGAAACCGATCAGCCCCGGTCCGTCGGCCCCAAGAACCCGGCCCTGCCCGCCGACCTCGCGGAATGGCACGGAGCCGTGCGCCTGACGCGGTTCGCGCTGGACGCCGTCGGCGCGGCGGAAGTCCCGGAACCGTGGTTCAAGGCCTCGCCGGAGCACCGGTCGTTCGGCCTGCGCGGCCTGCTCACCACGATGGCCTACGCGTTGGCGCGCGGCATCTACGGCTCCGACGAGCTCGAAGAACGCCTCCGAGAGCAGCCCGACCTGCGCTATCTCTGCGCGAACAACTTCCCCGACTCGCTGACGCTCCGGCAGTTCCGACGTCGCCACTGGACGCTTCTCCGCGACACCTTGGCCCGTCTCTTGGCGATAGGCGCCGGCTCGGTGGCGACCGATCGCTGGTTCGATGCGGAAGCCGAGGCCGACCTTCGCTTGGAGCAGGCCGCGGCGGCGGACAGCTTGGCGCTCGATTGCTGAGCTGTCGCCGGACGGCGGGAAAATCGTTTGAAAGAACCCGGCCTTGGCCCACGGATACCCTCCGTCGACCATGAGGCCCGACCCACCGCACACGCCTGATCCCCGACCGGACGAGCTCCTACCCACGCGGGAGAGCCTGCTCTCGCGGCTCAAGGACTGGGAAGACCAGGACGGCTGGCGCGAGTTCTTCGACACCTACTGGCGGCTGATCTTCAACGTCGCGCGGCATGCCGGGTTGAACGAGGCCGAGGCGCAGGACATCGTCCAGGAGACGCTGCTCGGCGTGGCCAAGAAGATACCGGCCTTCCGGTATGATCCCGCCAAGGGTTCCTTCAAGGCGTGGCTGCTGCTCAACGTCCGCTCCCGCATCGTCGAGCACTGGCGCCGCCGCGCCGTCGCCGATTCCCATCGCGCCGCGCCGGATCCGGGTGGTCCGCCGACCGGCACCGATGTCGTCCATAGGATCGCCGACCCGGCCGGTCCGGACCTGGAGGCGGTCTGGCAGAAGGAATGGGAGGACAACCTGCTCCAGACCGCGATCAGGCGCACCAAGGCGAAGGTCAGCGCCCGGCAGTTCCTCATCTTCGACCTCGCCACGCTCAAGGAGGTGCCGCTCGCGAAGATCACGCGGACGCTCGGCGTCAACGTCGCCCAGATCTACATCGCCAAGCATCGCGTCGGGAAAGTGCTGAAAGGCGAATTGGAGAAGCTCCGCGACGGGACCGGGCCCGCTTGAGCAGGACGGGACCGTCCGCGCTCCGGTCGCATCGCCGCAGCCGGGTCCGGTGATTTCGCCGCGCCACCGCGGAGCGTTTCCGATTACGCTCGGCGCGTCCCTCATGGATCCCGAACCCCATATCCCCCGGATCCCCGACCACGAGATGATCCGTGTCATCGGCCGCGGCAGCTACGGCGACGTGTGGCTGGCGCGGAACGTCATGGGCGTGCTCCGCGCGGTGAAGGTGGTCCATCGCCGACGCTTCGACAGCGAACGCCCCTACGAGCGCGAGTTCCGCGGCCTCCAGGCCTACGAGCCGTTGTCGCGGACCAGCGACGGGCTGGTGCAGGTGCTCCACATCGGCCGGCACGACGCGGAAGGCTGCTTCTACTGCGTGATGGAGCTGGCCGACGATGCCAACGACAGCACGGAGGTCTTCACCCGCGCATCGGCCGGCGGCCCGGTTGCCGTGGCACGCGACCCGGCGGGCTACGAGCCGAGGACGCTCCGGTCCGATCTCGCCCGCCTGACACGGCTGCCGGTCGCCGAGTGCGCCGAGACCGGTCGTTCCTTGGCCACGGGCCTCGCGCAGTTGCACCGGCACCGGCTCGTCCACCGCGACCTCAAGCCGAGCAACGTCATCTTCGTGGACGGACGCGCGAAGCTGGCCGACATCGGCCTCGTCGCGGGGCTCGACGAGAGCCGGAGCTACGTCGGCACCGAAGGCTTCGTCCCGCCCGAAGGTCCTGGCCGGCCGACCGCCGACCTCTTCGCGCTCGGCCGGCTGCTCTACCAGGCGGCGACCGGGCTCGGTCCGGAGCGCTTCCCCGAGATCCCGCCGGATTGGATGGATGCGCCGGACACCAAAGCGCTCATCGAGTTCCACGAGATCCTGCTGAAGCTGGGCGAAGGCGACGTCCGCCGCCGATACCAGGACGCGGCCGAGGTGCTCGCCGACCTGGCGCTGGTGCAGAGCGGGAAATCCGTCGTCGAGCTCCGGCGGCTCCAACGTCGGCTGGTGTGGTTCCGGCGCTTCGGCGCGGCCGCCGCGACGGGATTGGCCGTGGCCGTGGCCGCTTGGTCGTGGACCGCACGCGAAGCCCGGCGAGAACGGGAGAACTCCGCGCGCATCGCCGAAGCCGAACGCCGCGCCCGGCACCAACTGGTCGACACCTACCTCGCCCAGGCCGGAGCCGAACGCCTCGTCGGCCGGTTGGACGGCCGCGACACCTTGCTGCGCGTGCTCACCGACGCCACGGCGTACGGGCCCGATGCCGGCCAACGCCGCGACCTTCGTTCCGCCGCGGCCGCCGCCCTCGCGCAGACGGGCACGCGCTGGATCCCCGCGCCAACCGGGCTGCGCAGCCTCGACCCGATGAGCGTCGCCGGCGACCGGCGGCAGGAACTCTTCGCGCGGCACGACACGACCGGAGCGCTGGTGGCCCTGCGGATCGCGGACGGGGCGGTGGCAGCGAGCTTGCCGGCGTTGCGGCCGGTGGAGGACGAGGTCGCCGGGTTCAGCCCCGACAAGCGCTTCGTGAGGCTCCGCCGCGGACGAGAGTTCATCATCGGCGACTTCGCCCGCGGCGGATATTGCCGCACCAACGGCGCCTGCGCGTTCGCACCGGACAACCGCCTCTGGGCCGCCGCCCCGGATGGCGCCATCGAGCTCGTGGACCTGTCGGAAGACCGCGTGGTCCGGCGTCTCGGCCGGAGTGCCGCATCCGGTGCCGGCGCACCGGCGACCCACATCGCGGTCTCCCAGGACGAGGCATGGATCGCGACGGCGACGGGCGACGCGCGCATCCGGCTCCAAGCGACCGCTACCGACGAGGACGCCGGCGGATCCTTGGAGGCACCGGGCGCGGTCTATTCTTTGGCGTGGGGCCCAAAGCCGGGGCAATTCGCCGCCGGTCTCGAATCCGGCGAGGTCATCGTCTGGGAACTTCCTGACACACATCCTCGCCGTCAGTTCGTCGCGCGTTCCGGGGCCGTGCGGCGGGTCGCGTTCGACTCGACCGGCAAGGTGCTGGCGACCGCGGGCGAGGACGAGGTGGTGACGTTGTCGGACGCCGGCAACGGCCGCGAGATCGCCGTCGTGCCCGCGATCGCATGGCAACTGGACTTCCGTCCGGCGGACGGACGCCTGGGCCTGGTGTGGCGCGGCGGAGAACCGGGCTTCATCGGGCGGGTCGAACCGGTCGCGTTCCGGATCCTCCGCGACCGGAGCTCCACCAGCGGCGGCGACGGCACGGGACATAATGGAGAGCTGGATCGACAACAAGCAAAGTGGGGAAGTGCGGGGGAAAAATCATAACAAACCACAATGATAAATGGGACGAGAAG
>CAIWVP010000027.1 GCA_903916195.1 uncultured Verrucomicrobiota bacterium
ATGAACTCCTGGTGCCGGTGCTTTTGATGGCAGCGTCCGATCACCTTTCCAGTGGCCACGTCGAGGGCTGCAAAGAGCGACGTGGTCCCATGACGGTAGTAGTCGTGGGTGCGGCGTTCGGCCTGCCCCGGTCGCATGGGCAACACGGGTTGGCTGCGGTCCAAGGCTTGGACCTGGCTTTTCTCGTCCACGCACAAGACGACCGCACGGGTCTTTTCGAGAGGGTTGAGGTACAGCCCGACGATATCGCGCACCTTCTCGACGAAGAACGGGGCTGTGGAGAACTTGAAGTTCTCCTGCAGATGGGGCTTCAGACCGAAGGCCCGCCAGAACCTCAAGAGGGCATTCTGGTTGAGGCCGCCGGCGTCGGCCATGGTGCGGGTGCTCCAATGGGTGGCGTTCTTGGGACGGGTCCCCAGCGTGAGCGTGATGACCGCTTCCACCTTTTCATCGGTGATCTTCCGCGGTTGGCCCGAGCGCGGCTCATCTCCCAGGGCCCCCAGACGCCCCTGCAGGAACCGCTCCCGCCATTTGCCGACCGTCGAGATCGTGACTTTGAGCTTGGCCGCCACAGCGGTGTTGCTCTTGCCCGCCGCGCACTCCAGGACGATGCACGCACGCAGAGCGGACCGCTGATCGGTCTTGGGCCGACGGGCCATGAGTCCGAGCTTCGACTGCTCTTCGGGGCCGAGAATCAAGGGCTTGGTCGGTCGTCCGGTTGGAACTGCTCGCCGATACCCTGCTCTGGGAACAGTATCGGCGAGATACTCGCTCACCACACTACAGCGCAGAGCAACGGCCGGAAGAAAATCCAGCCCCCATCGGGACGAAAAGAACGAGTGAACCGTAGATATGACTACCAAAACGTCAACGACGCCCAAATATGCCATCCTGTTCATCGCGGGGTTGATGGGGGGTTACGAGTTCCAACTGATCGGAATCGTTTTCGCGTGCGATATCATGTTCTTAGCCATCGCGGTGGTCGGTCTTGGAACGTTCTGGCGTTCCGCGGCGGGGAGCGGCACGAGGAACACGGCGGTCCTATTGTTGTCGTTCCCATTCGTTGCTGTGGGTGTCGACGGGTTCAATTCCGTTCCGCTCAGCGACATGGCCAGAGGCGGCGCGAGGAACGTCGTCTTCGTCGCCACGGTCGTGAGCGCAGTCTACATCTGGAAGATTTTCGGGTGGCGTCGGTTCTGTTGGTTCAATGTCGCGGTCTTGTTTTCTCGAACTTTGTTCGGATACGGCAACGAAGCCACCGCGGCGCTGGTAGGAGCGAGTGCTGAGGTAACGACGGACCTCGCTTACATCGTCAAATATCTGAACGCACAGATTTTGATCTTCCCGGTCTTGTTCTTGTTGGGCCGATGGCCGATGATTGTGTTCTTTGCCCTTGTCGTGGTGGGAGTTGCCGACGTCGTCCTGTTGGATGCCCGCAGCGGTGGCGTCATCTTCGGGTTGATTGCGGTTCTCTATCTCTGGCGGAATTCACGAGCCAACTCCGGCAGCGCCATAAAATGGGCCATCGGAATCAGCATCGCCATTGCGCTTGTGGGATATATCGTTGGAAAAAACTTTGATATAGACGATGCGCGCTTCTTGGAGCGGTGGGAAGGTTCCAACTCCGAACGTTTCGATATGGCGTATGAGGCCTGGAAGACAATCCTAGCCAATCCTATCACAGGGGTCGGTTCGTGGCAGCTCACGAACGGCTATTTCGTCGGCGGGGCGACGAGAGACCAGGCAATCCTCGGGGTCCATTCGGGAGCTCTCATGCTGATGTCTGAGTATGGCATATGGGGGACCCTCGTCACCAGTGCGATGCTTTTGTTGATGGCGAGATCGGTGCGTAGGGTGGTGAGTGTAAAAGGCTGGAATCCGACCGAACTGAGAGACATGATGCCGTTCATAATCCAGTCATTGGTGGTCGCGGTATACATCCTCTCCAACTGCCCATTCAACGGATTCGTTCGTATCATATTTGGATTCAATGTCGGGTGTGCGTTCGTCGTCTTGGACGATTTCCGGTCGCGGTCTCCGGCGAACCGGACGGACCGGGCGGTATCGATGCCGGTGCTCAAGCCGTCGGCTCCGTCGGCTCCGTCGGCTTGAGATTAATCGGGGGTCACGGGATGCAGTGGTTTGTCCATGGGACCTCAAGGCCGAGCACGTGCACATCGCAGATGTCCGAGAGGCTCGCCTCCGTACGATTAGCCGATGGCTCAGGGCCGGAGATTCCGGCTAGTGTAGTGTCGCAAGCGGTCGGGCCGCTGCGGTGGCGGTGGTTCTGTGGCGAGGGCGCGATGGTCAGAGCGAGCGCAAGGAGCCTGCCCTTCGGTGTCGCACCAAATGTTCCGACGGCGATCGTGTTCTGCTCAGGAATCGGTTTCCGCATCCTTCCGCGCGGTATATCTTGAACCGGAATACGGATTTCGTTATTAATTAGTGGGTTTGAATTTCGGTGGGCCTCGCTGGCCCGTGCAAGAAAATTGACATCCCAATGAGTGCAAAAATCGGACTGGTCACCGTGACCTACAACAGCGCGACCGTCCTCGACGAGTTCCTGACATCGGTGCGAGCGTTGCGCGGCGTGGAGACCGTGCTTTACGCGATCGACAACGCGTCGAAGGACGATTCCGTTCGGCGGCTGGAGACAGCCCCACCGCCCGGCTGCGTGGTCATCGCCAACAAGGACAACGTCGGCGTAGCGGAGGGGAACAACCAGGGCATCCATGCCGCCCTGAAGGACGGGGCCACCCATGTCCTTCTCATCAACAATGACGTCCGGTTCGGCCCCGACCTGGCGGCGACGTTGCTCGCGGAGATGGACCGGTGCGATGCCGGCATGATTGTGCCGAAGATTTACTTCGCGGACACCCCCAAGACCATCTGGTGCTGCGGTGGATTCCTCGACTGGAAGCGCGGATACATGCCACGGCATTATGGGGCGAAGAAGACGGACGTCGGGCAGTTCGACACCGCCCGTTGGGTCGGGGACGCGCCGACCTGCTGCATGCTCATCCGGGCCGAGGTATTCGCGAAGGTTGGTTTTATGGACGGGCGGTACTTCGTGTATGGGGACGACACCGACTTCGTCCACCGAGCCCTTGAAACCGGTTTCCGCCTCCGTTACACGCCGTCTGCAGTCTTGGACCACAAGGTCAGCATCCTTACCGGCGGCCCGCAGTCCGAGTTCTCGGTACGGTTCAGCACACGGGCCCGAGGCTTGTTCATCATGAAGCACTGCCGGGGCTTCAAACGTGTAGCAGCCACGGCGATTTTCCGGATGTATCTCCTTTCCCGGAGAATCACCGGTCACGACGCCCCGGATTTGTATGAACGGCGGCTTGCATACTTCAAGGAAGGCATCCAAGTCGCGGCAAATGGTCAGCCCTGAGAAATCATGACCAAGCCAGATTCCAACGGAAGCATGCGCGTGTTCGTGACCGGAGGCAGCGGCTTCATCGGGACGCACCTGGTCGACCTGTTGCTGGCGTCGGGCTATGTGGTCCTGAACTTTGACCCGAGCCCGCCCATGGAACGGCATCTGGGGTCATGGAAGCAGGGTTCCATCTTGGACGCGGAGGAGACACTCCGGACCGTCCGAGAATTTGCACCGGGCTACATCGTTCATATGGCGGCCAACGCCGCCATGGATGCGACGTCTTTGGAGGATTACGAAGCGAACACCCGAGGGACGCACAATGTCTTGTCCGCAGCCGCAGCTTCGGATAGTATCGATCGTGTTATCATCACCTCCAGCCAGCACGTCCGGAGCCCGGGGAGCGGCCCGGCGAAGAGCGAGACCGACTTTGTTCCGCTCGCCTTCTACGGTCAGAGCAAGGTTGAGACCGAGAAAATCACCCGGTCCGCCGGGCTGCGTTGCTTATGGACCATCATCCGGCCGACTGCCGTCTGGGGGCCTGGGCATCCGGGTTTGGCTAATGGGTTATGGAACGTGATCCGGAAAGGCCGGTATCTCCACCCGTCCCACGACCCAGTCCAGCGGTCTTTTGGCTACGTGAAGAACGTGGTGTGGCAGATCGAGGGGCTGATGCGGGCGCCGGCCGGGTCGGTAGACCAGCGTGTGTTCTACGTCGGCGACGACAACATCTCGCAGCACGAGTGGTTGGAACGCTTTTCCAAGGGCTTGATTGGGAAGGGGATCCGCACGGTTCCGCTCCCCCTGATCCACGCGATGGCGGTGTTCGGCGACGTGCTGAGAGCCGTAGGTCTGCGGTTCCCCATGTACGGTTCCAGGTATCGGAACCTGATCGCCGACAACCCCGTGCCTATGCGGCCGGTGCTGGATCTGCTCGGCACACCGCCCTACACGCTCGACCAAGGCATCCGGGAGACAGTGGATTGGCTAAGGCTCTACTACGAAGGCAAGGTCGGGGCCTCGGGTGGCCAACGATGAAGCGGTCTCAAACGACACCGATACCCACAGACGCACTGACTCCAACGCATGCCCCCTCCTGCCCAACTAGCGCCGATCGCCTCGCTGCATTGCCTCATCAGCTACGACAACAAACTCGGAGGCGCAGTCCACGCGGCATTGAACATCTGCCGCTATCTCGGGACGACCGTGAACCGGGTTGAATCGGTCGCACCGTACGCACCGGGTGATGATACCGACTATCTGGAGCGCGTCTACCCCGGTTTCCTGAAACACCGGGTCGCCCGCTCTTTCCCGCACCGGTACAACGAATCCGGCGAGCTAACGCCTTGGCTGGTGAAGAACCTGGATCGCTTCGACGTGGTCGACATCCATGGCGTGTGGGTGTTGACAACGGTCCGGGCGGCCCGGGCATGCCAGCTCGCAGGCAAACCCTATTTCATCCACGCACACGGCTCGCTCGACCCGTTCGACCTGCGCAAGCACAAGCTCCTGAAGCGGCTTCTCGGGCCTCTCTTCATCCGACCGATGCTCGCGCGGTCCGCCGGCGTCATCTGCACCGCGCAGCGCGAAGCCGATGACTTGGAGACCTACGGGGCCGACCCGTCGAGGTTCTCGGTCTCGTTGCCGGTGGTCCCGATTGAACAAAAGGCAGATGCCCGGATTTGGTTCAGGGCCAAGCACCGGATTCCGCAGGACGCGCTGGTGGTTCTCTTCTTGTCCCGGGTGGACTACAAGAAGGGCCTGGAGTTCCTCATCCCGTCCTTGGCGGCAGCGAAGAGGCAGCACCCGTCGCTGTGGTTCGTGTTGGCCGGATCAGGGGACGCCGAGTTCATCGCGCGGATCAAGCGTCTCGCGCAGGAAGCCGGCATCCTACCTTGGATGACGGAGACGGGGTTCATCTCCGGTGCGGACAAGCAGGGCGCCTTGAGCGCAGCCGACCTCTTCGCGTTGCCCTCGCTCAACGAGAACTTCGGCATAGTCCTGGTCGAGGCGATGTCCGCCAAAATCCCGTTGTTGGTCTCCGACCAGGTCTACATCCACAAGGAGATCGCCGAGGCTAGAGCCGGGTTAGTCTGCTCGCCTTCGGTTAGATCTTGCCAAGAAGCGTTGCTCAAGGCCCTAGAGGACCCCAAGAGGCTCCGGGAGATGGGCAAACGTGGCCATGTCCTGGCCGAAGGAAGCTTGGGATTCCGCGCGGCGACCCGAAATCTGGTCGCCGTGTACGCCACCGCCGTGCAGGACGAGCGGGTCCCCGGTCCCGGGCTCCACGGCCAATTTGTCAAAAGGCCATCCAGGGATGTCGGCGCCAGGTCGTTGAGGATTCTTCGGGTCATCTCGTCGCTCGCCCCTGAGGGCGGCGGACCTGCCGAAGGAATCCGCCAAATCTCGCGACCACTCTCCGAGATGGGGCATGAGATCCATGTCTTGTGCGCCGATGCGCCCCATGCTCATGATCATATGGGCTATCCGATCAAGGTGCACGCGGTGGGTCCAGTCATCGGAAAGTACGGCTATTGTCCGGCCATGCCGCGATGGCTGGAGAAGAATGCCGCACGGTATGATGCAATCATCATTAGTGGCTTATGGCAGTATCACGGATTCGTGGCCCATCGGGTCCTGTCGCGCATGGGTCTGCCGTACTTTGTGTTCACGCATGGGATGCTCGACCCTTGGTTCAAACACGCCTATCTGCTCAAGCATCTCAAGAAATGGCTCTATTGGCCTTGGGCCGAATATCGGGTGCTGCGCGATGCCAAGGCGGTCATCTTCACCAGCGAGGAGGAGAAACTGTTGGCGCGCCGTTCGTTCTGGTTCTATCGGGTCAACGAGGTGGTGACCACCTATGGCACATCCGATCCGCCCGGGGATGCCGATGCGTTGTCGGCGCGTTTCATCGCGCGCCATCCGGAATGCGCGGGCAAGCGGATCGTCCTGTTCTTGAGCCGCATCCACGAGAAGAAGGGTTGTGACCTGATGATAGAAGCGTTCGCGCGGGTCATGGGTCGGCACGAGGGGCTTCATCTGGTGATGGCCGGACCGGATTCACATGGTTGGGTGACCCGGTTGCATGAGCAAGCAGCCAGACTGGGCGTCAGCAGGGCGATCACGTGGCCCGGGATGCTGCAAGGCGACATGAAATGGGGCGCTTATTATTCGTCCGAAGTCTTTTGCCTTCCTTCGCACCAGGAAAATTTCGGGATCGTCGTAGCGGAAGCCTTGGCTTGCGGCAGGCCGGTGTTGATCAGCGACAAAGTGAACATCTGGCGGGAGGTGTTCGATGACAAGGCTGGGTTCGTCGATGCGGACACCGCGGACGGGACGTTCAGGAACCTTGAAAACTGGCTGGCGTTGTCGGCAACAGATTATCTCTCGATGAAGGAGAGGGCCGCAGAATGCTTCAAGTCCCGTTTTCATATCCGCCGCGCCGCGGAGCGGTTGTGCGAGATCATCGCGGCCGATGGTGAGATGGCAAGGCGGGGCTGAAATGCTGCCGGTGCCTGCGGCAACGCTCCCCCAATTTTCGATCGTGCGCCGAAACCGGCGCCGTTCCGGAGCGGAAAGCTACCGCGTTTGTCGTCGTCATTCTTCGGCGCATCGACCGCCTTGGCAACGTTCTCCCATCGATGGCGTCAGCAGGTGGGCCGGGGAAGCTGTCGAAGCGCCATGAGCCGGCAGCTCGTACGGCTCCGGATCGGCATCGATCCCGCCATGGATGGTCGGTCCCTGCATCCGTCCTGCCCCGGGTGTCGTCCCGGGCGAGGTCATCCAATGCACCGTGCGGGCTGCGGGCCTGAGGAAAGGGCCGACCCGTTCCCTCGACTGCATTAGTTCGGCGCTCAGCCGGTCGGTGGGTGGATATGCTCTTCAGTTGTCTGGGAAAGTTCCCGCTCGCCTGTGGATTGGATCCCGCGCTTCTATCGAAGGAAGTCTTCTGGACCGGCGGCGGCGGCTTGAAGTGGCAAGATGCTGTGCTTACGACGGAAGCGGTCCGGCGCCTGAGATCGAGGTAGCCAGCTAGGGGGCGCCGAGGCCGCGGCATTCGTCGGTGTCGGCTCCGAACATCTTTAATCATGACTCGTCGATTGCTCATCACCGGTAGTTCGGGGCTCATCGGCTCCGAGGTCGTCGCGTATTTCGCGTCCGAGGGCTGGGAAGTCCACGGCGTGGACAACAACTTGCGCGCGGATTTCTTCGGTCCGCAGGGCGACACGCGCTGGAACCTCGGTCGGCTCCAAGAGACCTGGCCGAACTTCCACCATCACGAGGTGGACATCCGTGACCGGGCCGCCGTGCTCGCGCTGCTCCGCGAGGTGCGTCCGACGGCCACCGTCCACGCCGCGGCGCAGCCCAGCCATGATCTCGCCGCCAGCCGGCCGTTCGACGATTTCGACGTCAATGCCGTCGGCACGTTGAACCTGCTGGAGGCCGCGCGGCTCGCCTGCCCGGAATCACCGTTCGTCCACATGAGCACGAACAAGGTCTACGGCGATGCGCCGAACGAGATCGCGCTCGCGGAGTTGCCCACCCGTTGGGATTACGCGGACCCGGCCTACACCGACGGGATCAAGGAGACCTTCCGCATCGACCAGTCGAAGCACTCGCTGTTCGGCGCCTCGAAGGTCGCGGCGGACGTCATGGTGCAGGAATACGGGCGCTATTTCGGGATGCCCACCTGCTGTCTGCGGGGCGGTTGTCTCACCGGACCCAACCACAGCGGCGTCGAGCTGCACGGTTTCCTGAGCTATCTGATCAAGTGCAACCTGGAAGGCCGCACCTATCGGGTGTTCGGATACAAGGGCAAGCAGGTCCGGGACAACATCCACAGCTACGATGTCGTCCAGTTCATGCGCCGGTTCATCGAGACGCCCCGCAAGGGCGAGGTCTACAACCTCGGCGGCGGTCGGGCCAACTCGGTCTCTATCCTCGAAGCCTTCGCGTTGATTTCCGAGATCTCCGGCAAGCCGATGCGCCACGAGTACGTCGACCAAAACCGCCAGGGCGACCACATCTGCTACATCTCGGACCTCGCGAAGTTGAAGGCCCATTACCCCGGCTGGGGGATCACCAAAGACCTGCGCACGACTTTCGAGGAGATCCACCGGTCGTGGCTGGAGCGCACCGCGGAACTTCCCGCAGGGGAAAGTCAGTGAACCTACAGGGCAAAGATGAGCGTTGGAGTGAAGCTCATTTTCTCGCGGTCATAAGGCTTGCTAGCCATTAGCCGGGGGTTGAGCACCAGCGACACCCCCGGAATCCAACGAAACCGCCGGCACCCTGGCGGGGTGCCAGACACCGACACAACCACCCATGAATCTCCCGCTCCCCGCATCGCTGGCACCCCTTCAGGGTGCTTTGACCGTGTGCACCTTGACTGGGGGCGTCGCTCGCGGACTCGCGCAACCCCCGGCTAATGGCTGGCACCCCTTCAGGTTGCTCCCTCGCCGTGGCCGGCAATAAACAAACTGCGCCCTCAGCGTTGATGCGTGCAGATCAGTGGTTCCTTGTTTCCGGTCTCACTCGCAGACTGTTCCCCGCCATGGCCGAGGACGCCCGATATCTTCAGAAAATCTACGACCGCCGGTTCGGCAAGACCGCGGCGTACCGGAACCGCGTGTGGAAGGTGCTCACGCGGTCGTTCTTCCCGCGCTGGATCGCGCCCGACTCCGTCGTGCTCGACCTCGGGTGCGGCTACGGTGAGTTCATCAACCACATCGTCGCGCGCGAGAAGCTCGCGATGGACCTGAACCCCGATGCGCCGAAGCATCTCGCGCCGGGCGTCCGGTTCCTGGAGCAGGATTGCTCGGCGCGCTGGCCGATCACCGACGGTTCGATCGACGTGGTCTTCACCAGCAACTTTTTCGAGCACCTGCCCGACAAGGGATGCCTGACGCGGACCTTGGCGCAGGCGTTCCGGTGCCTGAAGCCCGGCGGGCGGTTGGTCGCCATCGGGCCGAACATCAAGTATCTGCCCGGGCTCTACTGGGATTTCTACGACCACCACACCATCCTCACCGAGGCGTCCTTGGGCGAGGCGTTGGAGATCGGAGGATTCGCGTTGGAAACGGTCGTGCCGAGGTTCTTGCCCTATACGCTGGTGGATGCCCCGGAGTATCCGCTCTTCTTCGTGCGACTCTACCTGGCGATGCCGTGGTTGTGGTGGATCCAAGGGCGCCAATTCTTGGTCGTGGCGCGGAAGCCCTTGGATTGAGCGTTGACGATGGACGCGATCTTCCAGGCTTGGCACACGGCGATGACCGCGATGGGGAACGCCCATCCCGCGCTGCTCTTCTTGGCGCTGGCGCTGCTGCCGCTGGTCGGCGTGCCGGCGAGCCCGTTGATCATCGCGGCCGGCGTCCGGTTGGGCACGGGTGCCGGTTTCGCGCTCGTCGTGGCGGCGTTGCTGTGCGACTTCTCGTTGGGATATTGGCTGGCGCGGCGTTGGATGCGCACCCCGCTCACCCGCTGGCTGGCAGGCCGCGGTCACGTCGTGCCGGTGCTCGCGCCCGCGGATGAGGCGCAGTTCATCCTGCTCTTCCGCATCACGCCGGGGATCCCGCTTTCCGTGCAGAACTACGTGCTCGGTCTCGCCGGCGTGGATTTCACGCGCTACCTGCTGATCTCGCTGCCGGTGCAGGCGGTGTACGCTCTGACGTTCGTTTGGTTCGGGAATTCGCTCGCGGACAACGCGGCCTGGAAAATGGCGCTCGGGGTGGCGCTGCTGGTGGCGACCGGGCTCGCCGTCGGTTTGTTGCGACGATGGTTGAAGCGCCGCTCGACGACGGTTTCCCGTCCGACCGCCTGAGATGATTCCTCCTACGAAAGACGCTTCCGTTCCGGAGACGCCGCCGCTGGTGGTGCGGCTCGATCGGTTCGACAAGACCATCGGGCTGGACCGCGGGAAACCGTTCTGGTTCGAAGTGCTCTGGTACCTGGTGAAGATGGCGTTCTTCCTCAGCGCCTTTCCTTATCCTAACTCGTTCCGCCGCCGACTGCTGATCCTGTTCGGCGCCAAGATCGGGACCGGTTTCGTGATTCGGCCGGGGGTGAACATCCACATGCCCTGGAAGCTGGTGATCGGCGACTATTGTTGGATTGGCGATTCGTGCGAGTTCCTGAACCTCGCGCCCGTCACCATCGGGGACCATACGGCGATAGCCCACGAGGTCTCGTTCACGACCGGCAACCACGATTACAAGGACCACACGATGTCTTACCGCAATGCTCCCATCCGCATAGGCCGCGGCTGTTGGCTCGCCTCGCGCGTCTTCATCGGTCCAGGGGTGACGGTCGGCGAACATAGCATCGTCACCGCGGGCAGCGTGGTCACGAAATCCGTACCGCCTTGGAAGGTCGTCCAAGGGAATCCTGCCGAGGTCGTCCGGTCCCGCGTGCTCACCCGTTGAGCCTTCGACCGCCATTTACCGCTGACCGTTCCCTTGCCTGCTCCAGAGTCCTCCACAGAGGGACCCATCCTGCGTTCCGGGGCGCCTTCAGATGCCGTTGCCGTTTGCAAACCCTTCCGGTTCCTCGCCACTTTCAGTAGTTCGAATATCAGACATGCGAGGCAACCGAGTAGCGAAACGGCCAGAATCGGAGAACCACAGCCCTTCGAGGGGCGGATACAATGCTTATGGCAAAGCCATGGAAACATCGGCTTCGGTTCCTGCCTAAGAGCCATCAAGGCCGTCCCGGATAACCTGATCTATCACCCGACCTGTCCCACGACCACACCCGGCCCGACCCTCCGCCGACCATGAGCAGTTCGATTCCAGCCACTGACATAGCCGAGGAAGCCGATATACTCTCCAAAGAAAGCAGTCTCTCAAAGCTTCCATGAAATATCGTCATGACATCGATGGATTAAGGGCGCTATCCGTCATCATGGTGATTCTCAATCACTTGGGATTTCCTTGGTGTGGGGGCGGCTATGTCGGCGTCGATGTCTTCTTTGTGATTTCCGGATATGTCATCACCCAGCACCTCGCGAAAGAGGCGTCAAGCGGGACATTCTCGATAGCCGGTTTCTATGAACGCCGGATACGCCGGCTGTTGCCCGGACTGGCCGCGGTCGTGGCGTTGGTGGTAATGGTCGCGTGGCGCATCATGCTTCCCGAGGACTTCCGGTCGCTGACCAATAGCGTCGCCTCGGCCAGCCTTGCGGCTTCGAACGTCTACTTTTGGAGGCAATCTGGATACTTTGATGTGTCGTCCATCACAAAGCCGATGCTCCACACCTGGTCTCTGGCCGTCGAGGAACAGTTCTATTTCATCTATCCTCTGCTCTTCGCCTGCTTGCACAAGGCGGGAAAGAAGCTCCTTCTGCCGGTTCTTGGGCTTCTTGTGGCTGCCTCCTTCACCCTTGCCTCGTTTCTCGTGCACGGACACCCAATCCCGACATTCTTCCTATTGCCGACGCGGTTATGGGAGATGCTAGTCGGCGGGGTAGTGTTCTTGGCATTTGTTCCATTCAGACCGTCGAAAGGCTTCGGAGCGCTGCTCTCGTGCGGAGGACTCGGACTGATCGCCGTTGCATCGACGATGTATTCGGACCGCACACCATTTCCCGGAATCACAGCTCTGCTGCCGACCTGCGGCGCGGTACTTTTCATTCTGGCCGGTCAGGCAGAACATAAGACAGCTGTTTTCAAGGTGATGACGTGGACCCCGGTCCTTTGCATCGGAAAGATATCATACCTCCTCTATCTGACGCACTGGCCAATCATCGTCTTGTGGACTTATCTCAAAATATCTAATCTCGGCTTGTTGGACAAATTTTTGATTATAATAATATCAATATCGCTGTCGGTGGCCATCTACGTCTTCGCTGAACGTCCGTTCCGTTCGAGAGCAATCCTGCCGCAGCGGTGGCATGCGTATACAGCGGCCACGGCCTTCTTCTTGCTTTGCTGCGCGTTGGGATATGCCGGATATAGCGGCAAGGGATACCCAGGACGCTTCACGGCGGGGCTCCGGACGGTGAGCGGTGCCGCGAAGGAGTTGTCGCAGGATGACTCCATCATGAGGGGGGTGATACCATACAAAGGGACGCGGAGGCTGGATGGTGGCCATGTCGACCCCGATGAGGTAGGCACGTTCGGCGGGAATGGCCCCGCGGACATGGCAGTTTTCGGGGACAGCCATGCCTTGCATTTGTTCGACGGTTTCGTTTCCGAGGCTCAGCGGCGAGGGCATCGGGTGAAGTTCTTCGTGAAATATTTCTCCCCTCCTGTACTGGACCTGAGCAGCTGGAATGAAGGCGGCGTCCGGTACAACGAGGAGGTCGTTTCGCTGCTCTGCAAAGATGTCAATATCAAGGAGGTGATTTTGGCCTCTAACTGGACGATGTACCTCAAAGGGGGGGTATACCTACCACATCAATCTCATCTACTGCAACTGAACGGCAAGGATGTCTCGCCCAGCGATGCCGAAGCGACGATGCGGACGCATTTGACACGGACACTAGAGAGGCTCCGCGCAAATGGAAAAAGTGTTTACGTCCTTGAACCGCTTCCCGAATCAAAACTGGACATTTTGAACACGCTTCGACGTTGCACGGTCTTCGGCCGTGACGCTTATGACTATATCGATACTTCCATGGGTTGCTACATGGACCGTCACGCCACGACCCTCGAGCTGCTAAGACGGGCTGCGGCGGATTCAGGAACCACTGTGATCCCCATCGCCGAAGCCCTTTGGAGTGGCAACCGATTCATGATCGAGGAGAACGGCACCAGCTTGTTTATCGACTACCATCATCTTAGCCCGTCCGGATCTAGAAGGGTCGCTCCATTTATATTTAATCGAATCTACGCTTCGGAGAGGCAGTGATACACTTGGAACCTATTCCGGGGCCGAAGCAGCCGGATCGAAGCCGTGGGCACGAATCGGTTCCTCGCAGCTTTAATTTGGTGGAACCCACAACCTGCTCCTCCTCTACGGACAACGGCTGGAGAACGAACACGGCATCACCAACCGGGCCGAAGACCTCCGCAGGGAGCAACGCACCCACCAAGCCGCCAAGGTCTGTGCGATGAAGGGTCTGGTGTTGCC
>CAIWVP010000028.1 GCA_903916195.1 uncultured Verrucomicrobiota bacterium
GTGTGCCGCGGCGCAGCTCAACCGGGCCGGTCACCTCGTCACGGTGTTTGAGCGGGCGGATCGTCCGGGTGGGTTGTTGATGTACGGCATCCCGAACATGAAGCTCGACAAGGAGAAGGTCGTGCTGCGCCGCCTCAAGCAGATGGAGCGCGAAGGCGTCGCCTTCCGCTGTGGCTGCGAGGTCGGCAAGGACGTCACCTCGGCCGAGCTGCTCGCCGAACATGACGCCGTGGTGCTCACCACCGGCGCGACCAAGCCGCGCGATCTGCCCATCGAGGGCCGCGGTCTCAAGGGCGTCCATTTCGCGATGGAGTTCCTGCACGGCAACACCAAGGCGTTGCTCGACCAGACCCCGCCGCCGATCACCGCCGAGGGCAAGGACGTCGTCATCATCGGCGGCGGCGACACCGGCACCGATTGCGTCGGCACCTCGATGCGCCACGGCTGCAAGAGCCTCGTCCAGGTGGAGATCCTGCCGCGCCCGCCCGAGCAGCGCGCGAAGGACAACCCGTGGCCCGAGTGGCCCAAGACCTACAAGATGGACTACGGCCAAGAAGAGGCCGCGGCCAAGTACGGCGCCGATCCGCGCGTCTACCTGACCACCGCGAAGAAGTTCATCAGCGACGACCAAGGCAACGTGTCCGGCGTCCACCTGGTGCAGATCAAGTGGGACAAGAACGAGAAGGGCCAGTTCGTCCCCGTGGACATCCCCGGCACCGACCGCATCGTGCCCGCACAGGTCGTGCTCCTCGCGATGGGGTTCCTCGGGCCCGAGCAGGGCCTGCTCGACGGCCTCGGCGTGGAGCGCGATCCGCGCTCCAACGTGAAGGCTGATCACGGCAAGTTCACCACCAGCATCCCGAAGGTGTTCGCGGCCGGCGATTGCCGCCGTGGGCAGAGCCTCGTGGTCTGGGCCTTCAACGAAGGCCGTGGTGCCGCGCGCGAATGCGACCAGTTCCTCATGGGGACGACGTCGTTGCCGTGAACTGGACCGAGGCGTCCACGCCCGACGTGGACGCCCGCAGCTGAGAGCTGGAGCGATCGCCCCAGATGGGGGCGTTTCGCCGGGGTCAGGACCCCTCGAACTCCAGATCGGTTTCCTCGCCCCGGGTCATGTCGGCTCGCTCGCCAAGAGCGATCCCAGACCGGGACCGGGACCGAGGGCGGGATGGCGGATGACCGGGTTGTCCATCCCGATGGCGCCTGTGCTTCTCGTCGCGGGCGCAGCGTGGTTCGTGTCCACTTTGGCGTCCGCAGTTTGCCGTCGCAGGGCACGAGATGCAGCCCACGCGTCCGGACCCGGGTCGCGGAGGGCGGACTGGAAAGTCCGCCCTCCCGACGGGGGTGCCACGCGCCGCTTTGTCCGCCTCCACGTCCGCCGCTTGGGATCGCACCGAGGGCTAACCCGCGGTGGAGGCCCGCTCCAGCCGCCTTGCCACCTTCTCCCGGCCCAGCACTTCGAGCAGATGGTACAGGCTCGGGCCGACGAGGCGACCGGTGCAGGCCACGCGACAAGGTTGCACCAGCGCGCCGACCTTCACGCCGAGCTCGATCGCGAGCGCCTTCAGGGTCGCCTCGAGCGAGACGGCGTCGAATTGTGGCAGCGCCGCGAAACGTTCGCCCAGCTTCTGCAGGACGGGCATGGCGACGGGCGCCAGGGCCTTGGCCTTCGCTTCGGGGTCGAACACCACCGCGTCGTCCGCCGCGAAGTAAAAGTCGGTCCACGTCGGCAGCTCCTTGAGCAGCTTGCCCTTCTCCTGCGCGGTGAGCAGCGCGGCGGACACGTAGCCCGGCGGGAAAGCCGAGGTGTCGATGCCGGCCTTGAGCAGGGCCTCGACGCCGGCCTGGACGAAGCGATCGGGCGCGAGCCGCCGGGCGTGCTCGAAGTGGAAGTGCTCGAGCTTCTTCAGATCGAACCGGGCGTTGGCGCGGTTGATGTCGGCCAGCTCGAAACGCGGCGCGATCTCTTCCTTGGTGAAGAGCTCCGGCACGTCCTTGGCCGACCAGCCGAGCAGGCTCAGATAGTTGATCACGGCCTCCGGAAGGTACCCTTCGTCCACGTAGCTCTGCACGCTCGCGCCCTGGTCGCGCTTGCTCATCTTCGAGCCGTCGAGGTTCAGGATGAGCGGGATGTGCGCGTACTTCGGCGGCTCGACGCCGAACGCGCGGAAGAGGGCCACGTGCTTGGCGGTGTTGCTCAGATGGTCCTCGCCGCGGATGACGTGGGTGATGCCCATCTCCAGGTCGTCCACCACGTTCACAAAGTGGAACACCGGCACGCCGTCGCTGCGGACGAGCACCCAGTCGGGATCCAGCACCTCGCGGTCGGTGAGCGGGCGGACGACGTCGCCGACGACGAGGTCGGGGATGGTGACCGGATCGCGGGTCATGCGGAAGAACAGCGCGCCATCCTTCTCATAGGCGTGGCCCGCGGCCTTCAGCTCCTCCGCGCGACGGCGGTACACATCGCCACGGCGGCTCTGGAAATAGGGGCCGTGGGCGCCTTTCACCGGGCCGTCGGCATCGCCGGTGAGCGGACCTTCGTCCCAGTCCAATCCGAGCCATCTCAGGCCGGAAAGGATGACATCCACCGCCGCCTGCGAGTTGCGGGCGTTGTCGGTGTCCTCGATGCGCAGGACGAACGTGCCGCCGGTGCGGCGCGCGTAGAGCCAGTTGAAGAGCGCGGTGCGCGCGCCACCGACGTGCAGGTAGCCGGTGGGCGACGGGGCGAAACGGACGCGGACAGGAGCGGACATGGGCCGCGGAAAATACGGCACGCGCCCCGCATCGTCACGCCTCTTGCGTCACGGCTGCAGCTCGCCCTTCCAGACCGTCACCGCGCGGCCGCCGAGAAAGACCCGGTCGCCGGCGACGCGGACGCGCACCTCGCCGCCGCGGGCGCTGGCCTGCCACCCGCGCATCTCGGTCCGGCCGAGCTTCGCGGCCCACCAAGGCGCGAGGGCACAATGGGCCGACCCGGTCACCGCATCCTCGGGGACGCCCACCGACGGCGCGAAGAAGCGCGACACGAAGTCGTGCTCCCCGCCGCAGCGCGCGGTGACGATGATTCCGCGCGCCGGCAGTCTCGCGAGCCGGGCGAGATCGGGCCGCAACCCGCGGACCGCGGCTTCGTCCGATAGTTCGCACAGGTGGTCGTACCGGCTTCGGCCGACGTGGACCGGGACCGCTCCCAGCGCTTCGGCCAGGCCGGCCGGGATATCGGTCGGCACGGCGGGACACGACGGGAAATCCATCTCGATCCACCCGTCGCGCCGGGTGCAGACGAGCTCGCCGCTCTCCATCGTGTGGAAGCGTGCGGGCAGGCCTTCTGCGAGCCGACCGGAACCCCAGAGCGCGTGGGCGCTGGCCAGCGTGGCGTGTCCGCAGAGCGCGACCTCGACGGTCGGCGTGAACCAGCGCAATCCCCAACCGTCGGCCCGCGGCGCTATGAACGCGGTCTCGGACAGGTTCATCTCGGCGGCGACCTTCTGCATCCAGACCGGATCGGCCGGCGCCGGCAGCAGGCAGACGGCGGCGGGATTGCCCTGGAACTTCTCGGCGGCAAAGGCGTCCACGACGCTGATGGGCAGGCTCATCGCGGTCGAGGTTCCGGCGCGGCCCCGGCGCTTCCAAGCCCGAAGTCCCGGATTCCCGTGCGCGGACGCAGCCGTTGGCCGACCACCACTGCCGCGTCGCGCTCCCGGCCGATCGCCGGGCGTCGGCGTCGACGTTGCAAGCCCGAGGCTTGCTAGCCATCAGCCGGGGGGGTGAGCGACAGCGACACCCCCGGGTGACAGCCGAGGAGACAAGCACCCAGGAAGGGGTGCCAGACCACGACCCGGTCGACGGCTCTGCGATCCCTGGCGGGGTCGTGGCGCTGGCCCACGGTATCCGGGGGTGTCGTCGCTGCGCTCCTCGCCCCCGGGCTGATGGCTGACATCGCTCCGCGATGCTCTTGGCGATCGGATAGGCTGCAAGAAACGGAGATGCGCCCGGACCCAACCCGGGAAAAGCTGGGTCTGTCGCGTTGCGAGCCAAGGCGACAAGCTTGGTCTTGCCCTCGGCGGCGCAGACCGGATGCTCCGCGGCTCATGTCACGGATGCTGAAATCCTCGGGCTCGGTCGGAGCGGCGACGCTCATCAGCCGCGTGCTGGGTTTCCTGCGGGAATCGGCCTTCGCGGCGTTCATGGGCGACGGCCCGGTGGCGGATGCCTTCATCTTCGCGATGCAGGTGCCGAACCTGTTCCGCCGGCTGCTCGGCGAAGGCGCGCTCACGGCGGCGTTCATCCCCATCTTCAAGGACAAGGAAAAGAACGCCGGCGAGGCGTCCATGTGGCGCGCGGCCAATGCCGTCATCTGCGCCCTCCTCCTGCTCAGCGCGGGGCTCGTGCTGCTGGCTTGGCTGGGGTTGACCGGGGCGCTGGCGCTCATCCCGATGGGACTGGACCGCGAGCTGATCGTGCGGCTGCTCCGCGTGATGTTCCCCTACGTCGGACTCGTGTGCGTGGCGGCGGTGTTCATCGGCATCCTGAACGCGCGCGGCCGTTACTTCATGCCGGCGCTCGGGGCGACGATGTTGAACGTCGCGATGATCGGCAGCGTGTTCGGTTTGGCACCGTTCTTCGGGAGCCAGCTCGAGACGCAGGTGTTCGGACTCGCATGGGGCCTGCTCCTGGCCGGCTTGGCGCAGGCGGCATTCCAGATCCCCGGGCTCTGGGCGGAAGGATTCCGTCCGCGTTGGGTGACGCCTTGGACCGATCCGACCGTCCGCGAAGTCGTGCGGCGGATGGGCCCGGCGACGCTCGGTGTCGCCGCCTACCAGATCAACATCCTGCTCACCCAGCTCCTGGCCGTGACCGAGGGCAAGCAGATCGTCGCTTCGTTCAACTACGCCGTGCGCCTGATGGAGCTGCCGCAGGGCGTCGTGGGCATCTCGCTCGCGACCTACCTGCTGACCGAGCTCAGCGGGCTGGCGGCGGAGAAGAAGTTCCCCGAGTTCCGCTCCGCCTTGCGGGAAGGGATCCTCCAGATGGTCTTCATCAACGGTCTCGCGCTCGTGCTGCTGGTGGTCCTCGCCGGACCGATGGTCCGGCTCCTCTTCGAACGCGGGATGTTCTCGCCGGCCGCCACGGAGCGGGCTTCGTTCGCGCTGCTGTGCCTCGCGCCGGGGCTGCTGTCGTTCTCGCTCAGCAACATCGTGGCCCGGGCCTTCTACGCGCTGGGGGACACCAAGACCCCGATGCAGATCAGCCTCTTCTGCCTCGTGGTGAACCTGATCCTGGTCTTCCTGCTCGTCGGCCCGATGCGGCAAGGCGGCCTCGGTCTCGCGAACACGCTCAGCGCGACCCTGAACGCATCGCTCCTGCTCTACGCGCTGAAGCGCAAGCTGCCCAAGTTCGGCCTGCTCGACATGCTCCCCGGCCTCGGCTCGGTGGCGGGCGCGGCCGTCCTCGCGGCGATCACCGCATGGGGTGCCAACGCGCAGTGGGACCGCTCGTTCGGCCACGAGCATCTGATGCAGCGCGCCGGCGCGGTGTTCGTTCCCATCGCGGCAGCCGGCGCGGTGTACATGGCGGTGGCCTTGTGGCTGAAGGTGCCGCAAGCCGCCACGCTGCGCGACCTGGTGCTAGGGAGGCTGCTGCGCCGCGGTGCCAAGCCGCCCGCGGCGCCGCCCCGGACCCCGGCGACGTGACCGTCTCCGAACGGATCACCCCGTCGTGGGCGGGCCCGCCCTGAAGCGGCGGACCCGTCGGGAGCAAAGACAGGCGATGTGCGGAAGGTCAGCGCGCCGCGATCTTCGCGGCCGGCACCTTGTGGATCGTGTGCCAGACCTCTTGCTGCACCTCGGCGCCGTCCGCCGCCTTGAGGTTCAGCTTCACGCGCTGCTGCATCACCGGGATCACGTCCTCGAGCCCGAGAGACAAGGTCTTGCCGTCGGCGCTGAGCTTCGCGGAGCGGACCTCGACGCGGTCGTGGCCTTTCTGCTTCGGGTTCTTCACCGAGAACTCGGGCGATCCATAGTGCTCGGCCCAGTCGTAGTTCCAGCGGTCCACACCGTAGTTCTGGAGGTCGGCCACGCTCGCGGGGTCCAGCGGACGGGTGAAGGTCAGCTCCACGCCGTCGGCCTTCACCCGAAGGTCGCGGACCATGTCGACCGTCTTGCCGGTGTAGCGGACGCGGTGGAAGGCGCCCTGTTTGGCACCGTTGCTCTGCCAGACGACGAGGCCGCAGGTGTAGAGCTGGCCGTCGCGCGGGCTGAACCGGCCGCGCATCACGCCGCTGTCGAACTTCAACGGGAAACGGACGAGCCCGCCCTGTTCTTGGCCGTCGACGGTCTCGTAGAAGCATTTGAACAACGCGCTCATGCCGTAGCTGGTGTGGAGCAGGTCGCCCTGGAACGGGCCCCATTTGCCCGACGTGACCCAGAACTGGCCGCCGCTCGAGTTGTCGATGTTCTTCGGGATCCAGAAGAGCGGGCCGTCGTAGCCGTTGGTGTGCGGCGTGGCGGTGTGCGCGGTGAAGACGTGGCCATAGAAACCGCCCGGCTTCATGAGGTTCACGCGGCAGGCAGGCACCCAGTTGCCCTCGTTGTCGCTGGTGGTGATCTCGTCATGCGGCCCCATACCGATGCCGTTCGGCGCACGCAGGCCGTTGGCCACGACGTCGAGCTTCTTGCCGTCCTTGCTGACCCGGAGCAGCGTTCCCTGGTGCGGGACCTTGGCCCAGCCGAGGTTGCCGCCCTTGTTGAAGTAGAAGTTGCCCGCGCGATCGGTCTCCAGCCCGAGCACGAACTCGTGGTATTCCGGCGTGATGGCGATGTCGTTGTTGAAGCACTCGTAGAAGTCGGCCTCGCCGTCCTTGTCGAGGTCGTTCAGGCGGTACAAACCGTCGCGGCAGGTGACGTAGACCTTGTCGTCCACGATGCGCAGGCCGAGCGGCTGGAAGAGGCCGGTCGCGAAACGCTTCCAGGTCAACTTGCCGAGCGACGGATCCAGCCCTGAGACGACCCAAACGTCTCCGCTCACCGAACAAAGCGCGGCCCGGGTGGAGTCCTTGAAGAAATCCATGCCGCTGAAGCGCAGCCACGATTTGTAGGGGTTGTCCTCGGGCGGCGTGATCGTGTCGGTCACGTACGGCCCGTCGCCGCCGCTCGTGGCAAGCTTGCCCTTCGTGACCTGCGGCGTGCCCCAGCGGGCCGGGCCGCCCTTGGTGAACTTGCGGAGATCCTTCACCAACGGCCCTCGGGCGATGGCCGCGCGCGCGGCTTCTACGAAACGGCCGCTGCCGGAAGCGGCCCGCTCCCCGCGCGACCAGATCAAGACGGTCACGGGCTGGTTGGCCCGGTTTGGATTCAGCCCCAAGTCCGCGCTTCCTGGAAGAGCCGTCCCGCGTGTCTCACCCAGACCGATCTCACCATCCTTTTCCGTGGCGCCGATCACTGCGAAGCCGGAGGCCGTGCCTTTGTTCGCGTCCTCAAAGAGCCAGACACCATCCTTGTGGAAGGTGTTCTTCGGTTCCGGGAACTGGGCGAGGTTGACCAACAGACGCGGCTGCGCGCGGTCGAACTGGAAGGTGCGGGTGAAGACCTTGAGACCGTCGATGACCTCGTAGCCCGCCAGTTCCAGCACACCCACGCCGCCGACCGTGTAGCTCAGCACGGTCTTGTCGCCGCTCAGATACACGCCGCGCCATTGCGCCCAATCATGGGGGAGCGGAGCGTTCAGCTCCGTGCCCTTGCGCGGATCGGTGAAGTCGCCGTTCTTGGCCCAACCGGGTCCGACCGGGGACGAGAACTGGACGTTGCCCCGCGGCTCGGGCAGTCCTTCGAGACCGTCGCGGCCTTTGGGCAGATGCAGGAAACCGCCGGTCCAAGCGGCGTTCCAGCGCAGCGTCATGGTGTCGAAGCTGACCGCTGCCGCCTCGGGGTCGGACGGCGTGGCCAGCTTCAGCGTGAAGGTCTTCAGCGCGGCGTGCTTGCCCTGCAGATTGCTGGCGAAGAACGGTCCGTTGTCCATCTGCTCCCAGCGCCACTTCGCGGGCGGCGCAGGATCCGCGGCCCGCAGGGACGGGACGCCGGCAAGCAGGCAGAGGACGAACGCGGTGGCGCACGAAGATCTAAGCAGTGGCATGGTGAGGTTTCGTAGCGGAGACGCGTCCTGCGCGGCAACCGATTTCGTATGGACCGGCAGACAACGAGGCATCCAGCTGACATCGCCTGACGGCCTGGGACCGGCCATCGCCGCCGAGGCGGCCCGCTGGGGAGCCTACCGCCGCGAGGTGGCGCCGTTCCGGACCGGACCCTACGAGACCTACACCCGTGAAACCCATTGGCGTCCCGAGGTGGACCGTTTGTTGAAGGATTACTTTCCCGTCCGGACCGCCGAGGTGGCGCGGCAGTGGCGCGAGGCGGGATTGCTCGACCTGAAGTAGATCCGGGTGCCGTCGCGATCGGTAGCCGATGATGCGGATCTCGCCGCCCGACGGCTACTTGTCCGTGGCGGGAGCGGCGTTCGCTGCGGCGTCGCGGGCCGCGGCCTGGCGTCGGATCTCATCCTTCGCCTTCACCAGCCGTTCGGGCCACGCGAACTTTGGGGCCTTGGTCGGGTCATAGCCTTCGAGATGGCCCGTCAGGCGGGTCTGCGGCTGGGTGTATCTCAACACCGTGTCCCCGAAGACCTCGCGGCAGATCGCGGCAAGGCCGGGATCGTATCCGATCAACTCCGCGCGGGTGTTGACATGGTTGTGGTCGTGATCGTTCTCGCGGTTGTTGTCGAACCACGATTGGACCCCCTCGGCGAAGTACTCGTGATGGTTGACTCCCGCATACTTGCCCTTCCACAAGCCGGCCTTCATCGCTGCCTGGTAGGTCGCTTGGAGCCGCGGATCGAATGTCGCATCCACATTGTCCATGCCGCGCAGGTGGATGTTGTGGGCGAACTCGTGGATCAAGATGTTCTCCGTCCGATACGGATCGCCGGGATAGCAGAGCAGGTTCTCCTCGCCACAAGAGCACAACGGATCGGTCTCGCTGCCGCCAAGGCCCCGGGCTCGGGCGTCCCAGAATTCACGGCCGGACAACGTGGGAAAATCGGGCTGCCGACCCTGGGCAAGGCGTGCGAACTCGGGTAGGTCGGTGGTGAACTCGTTCCAGGCGAGGATGCAGAGGCGCGACCCGCTCTGGATCATCGCCTCGCGCACATCGGGCCGCTTCGCCAGCATCAGGTCCACGATATACGCGGCCTCCTTGAGCGCGTAAGGATCCACCTTGGCCGACGCGACGATGGGGAACCCCTTCGCCGTGATGCGCTGGGTGTAGAACGACGGCACCCCGCCAAAGCGGAAGGCCTGCACGCGCACCGTGCTGGCCACGATGGACCCGGATCCGTCGGACCGCCCGACGAGGGCGAACCGGTGGCCGATCGTGGTTGCGATGACCGTGTCCTCACCCGGCGCGACAGAGCCGTCGGGCACGCGCTCGGTGTCGGACTTGAGCCAGAAGACGTCCGCCGGTTGCGCGCTGCCGTTGATCATCTGGAGCCGGGCGCGCGGAGCTTCGGCGGTCAGCAGCTGCGTCCAAAAAACGCAAAGCAGAGCGGGTATGATGATGCGCGATCTCATGGTGCGGGAGGACGGCCCGAGCGTACCGGTGGCGACTCTGTCCCCGATGGAGCGATCCAAAACAAGGTGCCAAAACGACGCTAGGGACGGCCGAAGACAGGGCCAGCGAAAAGAATCCGGCGACGGCGTTCCGTGGAATCCAAACCCGCCCGCCATGGCCCCGGCGCTTGCGTTTTATCCGGGGGCACGCCATCCAGCGGTACCGATATGGAAGCTCCTGAAGTCCCGCTCGAACAGGTCACCGAAGACGTCCACCACCACAGCCACGGCAAAGGCGGCTGGACCTTGGGCGTCGCGTTGACCACCGCGTTGCTCGCCGTGCTGGCCGCGATCGCGTCGCTTTTGGCCGGCCATTATGCCAACGAAGGGATGCTGGAGCAGATGAAGGCCTCCAACCACTGGAGCTATTACCAGTCGAAGAGCGTGAAGGAGAACATCCTCCGGTCGAAGCTCGACCTGCTCGAGGCGCTCGGCAAAAGCGGTTCCGAGAAAGACCGCGAGAAGATCGCCGGGTACAAACACGAGCAGGAGGAGATCCGCGCCGAGGCCGACAAAGAATCCAAGGAATCGGAGCACCACATGCACCTCCACATGAAGCTGGCGCGGAGCGTGACGTTGTTCCAGGTCGCCATCGGCATCTCCGCGATCGCGGTGCTGACGCACAAGAAGCTGTTCTGGTTCGCGGGCATCGTCTGTGGAGCGGTCGGCTCCGTCCTTCTCGCCACCGCGTTTCTCTGAGGCACGGCAAAAGAAGTCGGGGCGGCACCTTCCGGCACCGCCCCGCTCAGGTTTAGTTTGGTTTTTCCGTCAGTGTTTGGGCTGGCGGGAAAGGGGAGAAAACCCGGCGGCCTGTGGGAAAGACCGCCGGGCCAGGGTTCGTGAGGACTCGCGGCCGGCCTGTTCGTCGGACGCGTTCGGGGTGGAAGGCAGGCTAGGTGTCCCAACCATGAGAGCCGGGACGGAGGGTAGCACTCCCATGCGTTTGTCGTATGTCGGTGCATTTTCCACGGATCCACTGGTACGCATCGGTGATGCCAACATCGTTTTCACAGCGATTTCCTTCGCTCACGGCCCACCGATCGGCGACATCGCCGCAAGGTGTCCGTTTTTGCCCACACCGCTGGGCGAAAGACTGCGAAATCGGGCTCCACAGAAATCCCGCTCGCCCGTCGGCCGACCTTCGCTAGCCTTCTCGCAGATGACGCCTGCAACCCGATGCGATCCCGACGCCGCCGGATTTCTCGGCGATGTGCGGTCGTTGGTCGCGCAGGTCGGCCGCCCCGATGGCGAGGCCGCGGCCCCGTTTCCAGTCGCCTCCTCCCGCATCGACACCGTGCCGGCACTGCGTGCGTTCCTGACCGCCTACCGGCAGGACGTCTTCGTCGCGGAGGAATGGCCGGTGATCGTGCGGGCCCATGCGTTGGCCAGCGCCGGCCAAGCGCGGGAACTCATCGCGCTGGACCGCGAGTGGTCGGTCCAAGCACGGCGGCAGGAATTCTCCGGGTCCAGCTTCCGCGTCGGACAGCGGCAACTCGGGAAGCTCCGTCCGTTCAAGGACCAGCGCGTCGTCCAGCGATACCTTGCCGCCATCGAGGCCGGCGAAGCCCACGGCTGGCATCCGCTCGCCTACGGGGTGCTGCTCGCCGTCTTCAACCTGCCGCTGCGCCAAGGCCTCGTGAACTACGCCGTGCAGACGCTCGGCGGCTTTGTCGATGCCGTGGTCCATTCCCGTCGGTTGCCCGAGCGCGAATGCTCGGCAGTGCTGGACGAGGTCTGCGCCGCGCTGCCGAAGGGGTTGCCGCCGCTGCCGGATTCCGCGCTGTTCGCCGCGGCCTGAACGACCGTGCGCCCGGGTTCCAACGGGGGCGACATGGAGTGGCGGCCCCGGCAAAGCGAGGCCTCGAAGATTTTCCGGGATCGCACCCGGATGCCACTCCGCGTTCGCCACATCCGCGTGATCGGTGGATTCTCCGCTGCGTGAGCCCGTTCCTCGTCCTTGGTTGCGTCGCGCTGTACTTCGCGCTGTTGCTCGGCATCGCCTGGGTCACCGGACGCCGCGCGGACCCGGCCGGCTACTTTCTCGGCAACCGCGATTCGCCCTGGTACGTGGTCGCCTTCGGCTTGATCGGCGATTCGCTCTCGGGCGTCACCTACATCTCGGTGCCGGGCCAGGTCGGCACGGCGAAGTTCTCCTACCTCCAGGTCGTGCTCGGCTACGTGCTCGGCTACGTCGTCATCGCCGAGGTGCTGCTACCGCTCTATTACCGGCTCGGGCTCACCAGCATCTACAGCTACCTCGGCCAGCGCTTCGGGGTCTCGGCGCAGCGGACGGGTTCGGCGTTCTTCCTCCTCTCGCGGCTCCTCGGTGCGGCGGCCCGCCTCTATCTCGCGGCGAACGTCTTCCAGACCTTCGTCTTCGACCGCCTCGGCATCCCCTTCGCGCTCACCGTCGCCGTCATCATCGGGCTCATCCTGGTCTACACCCTGAAGGGCGGCATCAAGACGCTCGTGTGGACCGACAGCTTCCAGAGCGCCTTCCTCGTGCTCGGCGTGCTGCTCTCCATCGCCGCGATCGGCTCCGGCATGGACGGCGGAATCGGCGGCCTCTGGGAAGCGGTGGAGACCAGCCCGTTGAACCAGACCTTCTTCTTCGCCGATTGGCGGGCGCCCGAGTACTTCTGGAAGCAGTTCCTCTCCGGCGCCGCCATCGCCGTGGTGATGACCGGGCTCGACCAGAACGCGATGCAGAAGAACCTGAGCTGCCGTTCGCTCCGGGACGGCAAGAAGAACCTGTACGCTTTCACGATCGTGATGGTGCTGGTCAACGCCGCCTTCCTCGCGCTCGGCGCCCTGCTCTTCCGCTACGCGGCGGCGAAGGGCATCGCCGTCCCGGCGCAGACCGACCAGCTCTTCCCCCTGCTCGCGCTGCAGCACCTCGGACCGTTCGCCGCGCTGGTCTTCGTCATCGGGCTGACGGCGGCGACCTTCAACAGCGCCGATTCGGTGCTCACCACGCTCACCACCAGCTTCTGCATCGATTTCCTCGGGTTCGGCACGCGGACCGATCTCGACGAGGCGACGCAGACGCGGCGGCGGCGGCTCATCCATCTCGGCTTCGCCGTGCTGCTGCTCGGCGCGATCCTGGCGTTCAAGGCGCGGAACAACGGCGCGGTGATCAAGCTCGTGCTGGACCTCGCCGGCTACACCTACGGACCGCTGCTGGGGCTGTTCGCGTTGGGCCTCGCGACCAAGGTGCGCGCCGGCGGACCGGTGCTGCCGTGGATCTGCGTCGTGTCTCCCCTGCTCTGCTGGATGCTGAGCCGCAACTCGGTGGAGTGGTTGGGCGGCTACCGGTTCGGCTTCGAGCTGCTGCTGCTCAACGGCCTGCTGACCGCCATCGGCGTGGCGACCCTCGCGCGCCTTCCTGCGCCGAAGACGACCGCCTAGGGGCCGCGCTCCATTCCTGTGCATCTTGGCCGGTCCGAGGCTAAGGTCTCGGCGTGCAGTTCATCGTGAGACAAAGCGGGCTCGCCGACATCGCCGACAAGGTCGAGGCCGGCGAGCGCCTGACGGAGGCCGATGCCGAAAGGCTCTTCGCCACCAAGGACCTCAACGCCCTCGGCGCGCTCGCGGACCTCGCCAACCAGCGCCGCAACGGCCGACGCGCCAGTTACATCGTCAACCGCTACATCAACTACTCGAACTATTGCATCCTGAGCTGCCAGTTCTGCGCCTTCTCCAAGAAGAAGCGCGACGCGGACGGCTTCCAGCTCTCTTCTGCGCAGATCGTCGATAAAGCCCGCGAGGCGTTGGCGCTCGGCATCACAGAGCTGCACATCGTGGGCGGGCTGCATCCATCTCTGCCGTTCAGCTACTACACCGATTTCCTGCGCGAGCTGATGGCGCTCGACCCGCGGCTGCAGCTGAAGTGCTTCACCGCGATCGAGGTGCTGCATCTCGCGTGGCTCGCCAAGAAATCCGTCCGCGACACGCTGCTGGAGCTGAAAGCCGCCGGGCTCGCGTCGCTCACCGGCGGCGGCGCGGAGATCTTCCGCAAGGAGGTCCGCAGCGCGATCGCCAAGGGCAAGGAGAGCGCGGCGGAGTATCTGGACGTCCATCGGACCTGGCACCAGCTCGGCGGACGCAGCACCTGCACGATGCTCTACGGGCACGTCGAGACGGTCGCGGACCGCGTCGACCACATGCGCCAGCTGCGCGCCTTGCAGGACGAGACGGGCGGGTTCACCGGCTTCATCCCGTTGCCGTACCAGCCGGACAACAACGGCATCCCGGTCGACCACCCGCCGACCGGCTTCGACCAGTTGCGCACGCTCGCTGTCGCCCGGCTCTACCTCGACAACTTCGGGCACATCACCGCGTATTGGATCGGCATGGGGCTGAAGATGGCCCAGGTCGCGCTCAGCTACGGGGCGGACGACATCCACGGCACCATCGTCGAGGAGCGGATCTTCCACATGGCCGGAGCGAAATCGCCGCAGCTCCAGACCGAGAAGGAGCTGGTGAAAGCGATCCGCGAAGCCGGCCGCACGCCGGTGCAACGGGACACGTTCTACCAGCCGATCAAGGTCTGGGACGACCCCGAGGCCGCGGGGGTGGCGAAAGCCGAAGCGGGCGGAGATGCGAGCGGGGAACGGGCGAGGGAAACCAACGAAGCGATCCATGCGGGGTGACTTCCCGATCAGCCCCGGAACGACGGCGCGGTCCACCGGGGCGGCCGTGCAGCCATCCGGGCCGTCGGACGCAGCGGACGACTTTGATGGGAACCATGAGGCTCGCCCCGCTTCCTGACCGTCCGAGAAATCGAAGCAACTTCACACGGCGTTCCAGTTCCGCGATCTGTTAAGGCGACCGCGACGATTTGATCAGCGGCGCCACCCTCGGCATGGCTAGAATTTGACACCGGAGCCTGTACGATAAAGTACGTGGCAGTCAGTGCACCCTCCAGTGGATGCGGTGGCAGTGATCACCGGAGGGTCGGGGTCCGAGATGGGTAAGGCATCGCCGCGACTCATTCGTACCGCAGGGCTTGGATCGGATGGAGCCGGGCCGCCTTGAGGCCCGGAAAGATGCCGGCAAGCACGCCCACGGCGACACTGAAGCCGAATGCCATGACCATGGCGTCCCAGGTGATGACCGGGGAATTGCCGGCCGGCGACAAGAGCGAGAGGAGATTGACCAGCCCCTTGGAGGCGAGGAGGCCGGCCAAGCCGCCGACCACCGCGATGACGACGCTTTCGACGAGGATCTGGATGAACACGTCCCAAAAGGTCGCGCCGACCGCCTTGCGGACTCCGATCTCGCGGACGCGCTCGGTGATGCTGGCCAGCATGATGTTCATGATGCCGACCCCTCCGACGAGCAAGCTGATCGCAGCGATGATCGTGCCGCTCAGGCGGGCGTTGCGGACGGCCGTGTTGATGCTCTCCGAGTAGTTCTCCTGGGTGTTGAACGCGAAATCCTCGATCCCGTTGTGCGTCTGCGACATCACGTTCTTCACCTGCTGCAACGAGTCGTTCATGTGCTCGAGGTCGTTCACCTTGAAATAGATCGCCGTCAGGCGCGGGTCCGGTTCGCTGTTCGTGCTCGCGCCGGCGCGGAAACGGAGCCACATGGTGTTGAGCGGGATGTAGATCGTCTTGTTCTTCCATTCGAAGGCGAGCCCCATGCCACCGCCGGATCCGGTCCGGCTGCCCTTGGTTCCTCCGGCCACACCACGGCGATTGGGGCCGCTGGTCGCCGGTGCCGGCCCCCGTGATGCGGCCTGTTCCCGTGTCTTCCGATCCAACTCGCTCTCATAGTGCCGGAACATCCCGATGATGCGGAACCGCTGGTTGTTGATGTTGATGAATTCGCCGACCGGGTTGACCTCCCGCCCGATCTCGGCCGGGTCACCGAAAAGGGCGTCGCGGATGTCGGTGCCGATCACGCAGACGTTGCGGGCCATCTCCTCATCCACGTCGTTGAAGATGCGCCCGTGCTCGACGACGTGCTGGTTGAGGTCCAATGAGCCGGGCCAAGTGCCGACAAAATGCCACGGGGTGATCACCTTGCTTCCGCTGGTGACAACGGCCCCGGGCAATAGCATTTCAGGGACGACGAGGTGCACGAGCGGCGCGCTGTGTTGGAGCGCCCGGATATCCCGCATCGTATTACCCACGGCCTGCTCCGCCCGGTGCCGCTGCCAGGCGGGGATGGCCTGAGCGGTGATATACACCTTCTCCAATCCGCCGACGGCCACCAACGCCTCCTTCATCCCGTTCTCCAGCCCTTTCACCAGGGCGGATTGCGCGACCAGACTGCCCACGCCAAGGATGATGCCGAGCATCGTCAGCGTGGAGCGAAACTTGTTGGCCCAGATCTCCTTGAAGCCGATGCTGATGGTGTTAAGGAAGTTCATTGCGTTTCGTGGGCTCCCACAGCTTTGGACCGAGGCAGGGAAAATCGTGAAGTGGCGCCCGTGCCCGCCAGCCGTTCGTCGACCTGGTCGGCGATCTTGCCGTCGCGGATCTCGATGCGTCGGGGCGTGAAGGCTGCGATCTCGGGGTCGTGCGTGACCAGGGCGATCGTCCGGCCTTCCTGGCTGAGCCGGTAGAACAGTTGGAGGATCGCTTCACCGGTGTGGGTGTCGAGGTTGCCGGTGGGTTCGTCGGCGAAGACGATCTTGGGCCGGTTCACCAGCGCGCGGGCGATGGCGGTGCGCTGCTGTTGCCCGCCGGAGAGCTGCATCGGGCGATGCTTGGCCCGGTTTTCCAGGTCGACCAACTTCAGGGCCTCCATGGCACGGTCCCGTCTCTCCCGGCTTGAAACACCGCTGTAGTTCAAGGGCAGTTCGACGTTTTGCAGGACGTTCAACTTGGGCAGTAGATTGAAGGACTGGAAGACGAACCCGATCTTCTGGTTCCGGATATGGGCCAACTCGCGTTCCGTGGCGTCCTGGACCATCGTGCCGTCCAGGACCATGGTGCCCAAAGTCGGCGTGTCCAGGCAGCCCAAGATGTGCATCAAGGTGGACTTGCCGCTGCCCGAAGGTCCGATGATCGAGATGAATTCACCGGGATCGATATCCAAGGTCACGTCGTCGAGGGCGCGGATGTCCTCGCCGCCGAGACGGTAGATCTTGCTGACGTTCCGAAGCGAGACGAGCGGCATGGCCAAGATCACCTATTTTGCGGAGCGGGCAGGATCCGGCCGGTCCTTGGTCGGGGTCGAGCCGGACACCGGAGAGCCCGCGGGTTCTTTCGGGGTCACCAACGAGACCTCATCTCCCTCGTTCAGCCCTTTGGTGACTTCAACATAATCATAATCCGCCACCCCAAGAGTGACCGGCCGGCGCTCGAAACCGCCTTCCGCCTTCTTGACCCAGGCAAAACGTTCCCCCTGGTTGCTGAAGACCGCGCCCAGCGGCACGGCGAGGACGTTGCCCGCGGAGATCAGTGGAATGGAGAGGTTGGCGGTCATCCCGGGACGGACCACGTTCTCTGCGTTCTTCAGGAGGATCCGGGTGGCAAATCCTTTCACCCCGTTCTTGAAAGTGGCTTGCGGCGCCAAGCGATCCACTTTGCCGGTCAGCTTCAGCCCCGGGACGGCTTCAATCTGGATCGCGACATCCTGGCCCACTTTCAGACGCGTCACGTCGGCCTGATTGAGGTGGGCGGTGATGATCATGTCCTCGAGGTTGGCGATCGTGAACACCTCGGTCCCGCTGTTGAACCCACTGGATCCCGACACCGCCTGCCCGATGGAAACGGGTCGTGTGAGGATGGTGCAGTCGAACGGTGCCCGGATGATGGTCTTGGTGAGCTTGTCCTCGACGGTTTGCAGGGCGGTCTGCGACGTCTCCAAACGGTTCTTGGAGATGTCGAGGGCGTTTCCTGCCAACTCGAAATCGATGCGGGCGTTGTCGAAGGTCTCCTGCGGGACCAACTTTTGGCGGAACAGTTCCTGGGTCCGATCGAAAGCCAATCTTGTTTTCTCCAGATGGATGGTCTGTGTCCGCACCGCGAGCTTGGCCCCTTCGATCTCGGTCTTCCGGGACGATTTCTCGGTTTGCAAGTCGTAGTCGTTCAGCGTGAACAGGATCGCGCCCTTCTTGATCTTGTCCCCGATGTCGAGGGAAAGCTTGGCGATCAGGCCTCCAACTTCCGGGCGCACCGAGACCGTGTCGATCGGGCCGATCTCGCCCGCCGCCGTGACCGAAAAATTGATGTCGCGGTGGTCCGCCACCGCGGTGGCGGGTTGGCTGGAAGGTTTGGCACCGGTCGACGCGCCGAAGCGGACGGTTTTGAGAACTTCCGGGCGCTTTGACATCCAGATGGACCCGGAGCCCGCAAGGACGGCCAATGCGACCCTCCAAAAAATATATTTACGCATTTCAAATCGGGGACCGGACCTGGGTGATCAAGGACACCTTACGGTGTGTCTCGCCATGGATTTTAGAAGATGTTCTTTCGACGTGGGATGCAACGACGGGACATACCAGTTCAACGCAGGCCGGTCGAGGATCCTGACAACTATTTATGATAGAGCGAGAGCGGTTGAAGCCACAACGGATGCCCTCCGCCCGTGCGGAGAGCTTGGGCCCAGTGGGCGAAGGTCTCGGCAAAAACGGCCGGGTCCAGCCCTTGGAACAGCCGGTTGAAGGTGTCGCGGCTGGCGATGCCGTCGGGCAAGGGCAGGAACGTGCGCAGCCAATCCTCCCGCGCACCCGAAGTCCTCCATGTCGTAGGCGCTCTTCCCGCCCACCCGCAGCGTGCCCACCGCGATCACCAAAAGGTCCGTCAACCGGTGGTCCAAACCCTGCGAGCGGCGCGGGTCCGGCAAGTCGTCGAAGGCGCTGACAAGGCTCACCGGCTCAGGCATGGGCCTGAGGCCTACCACCCCACCCCACCTCGCCCAGATCCATCACCATCCACCAAGACAACCGGATTTCTCATGCGTCGGCCCTGGGGGCGGCGACCCTCTCTACAGGTTGAAAGGCAACCCGAGCGGGATGCTGGACGCGCCCGACGTCTGCGGGCCCAGCAGGCCTCCCCCTGAGGCGCGGGCGAAGCGGGAAAACCCGACGACCGCCTCGGGCGACGGCA
>CAIWVP010000029.1 GCA_903916195.1 uncultured Verrucomicrobiota bacterium
CATTAGCATTAAAAACTGGTCTTGACAAACGTATGAAACTTGTGAGAAAATATGAAAAGTATTCAAAACTATTACAAAAACAAGTGAAGAAATTAGGTAAATAATGGCAACACCAATAGAATATGTAGATAAACAGTGGGGAACGAAGCGGTGGGCTTGCTCAGCGGCCAGGATGGTTCCCTGCACCAAGCGATGATCGCGATGGAGGAGGCGAGCCTTTCCTTCCAGCTCATGGTCGAGGTGCGGAACAAGCTGCTCGAATCGTATCAGGAGGTCATGCGGATGCAGATCTGAAGGACCAAGGCCCCGCTCCCGCTCCCACTCCCGCTCACAATGACCAAAGAACGCCCAACTCCCCATGCGCTGGCCGGCCACGGCCCGTCGTCGCGATGGCTGCCCCCTGCGGTCGCAACCGGTTGGCAGCGTGCTGACTTCGCCCGGTCATCGGGGCCGGGTCATTCATCGGGCCTTGGACCTTGGGGCATGGCCATCCCCCTCTCGCCATGAACGACTCCTTCTCCCAACTCGCCACCCAGCTTCAGGCCCTCTGGAAGGAACTCGGCCTCAACCAGCGCGTCAGCCTCGTGCTGGCCGCAGGCGTGGTGTTGCTCGGCCTCGGCGGCCTGGCCTTCTGGTCGAGCCGCACGGATTACGCGCTGCTCTACGGCCGCCTCGAAGACGCTGAGGCCGCCAAGGTCATCGCCGCCCTCGACGACGCGAAGATTCCCTACAAGGCCGGGCGCGGCACCGTTTCCGTCCCCGCCGACAAGGTCCATGTGATGCGGATGCAGCTCGCGGCCAAGGGCATCCCGCGCGCAGGCGATGGCGTGGGCTTCGAGATCTTCGACAAGCCGAACTTCGGCATCTCCGACTTCGTGCAGCGCGCCAACTACCTCCGCGCGGTGCAAGGCGAGCTGTCCCGCACCGTCGCGCAGGTGGACGCGGTGGAGAGCGCGCGGGTGATGATCGTGATCCCGGAGAACCGGCTGTTGACGGACAACAACCGGAAGCCGACGGCCTCCGTCTTCGTCCGGGTGCGCGGCAACGCGGTGCTGCCGCCGCAGACGGTCAACGCCATCCGCTTCCTCATCGCCAATGCAGTCGAGGGCTTGCAGGCGAATTTCGTCACCGTGGTGGACAACCAGGGCAACGTCCTCTCCGAGAACAACGAGAACGACCCGCTCGCCGGTCTGAGCGCCACGCAGCTCAACGCCCGCAAGAACCTGGAACAGTATTTCTCCAAGAAGGCCGAGGGGATGCTCGACAAGGTGCTCGGCGCGGGCCGGGCCGTCGTGCGCGTCTCGGCGGAGATCAACTTCGACACGCTGACCCGCACCGAGGAGAAGTATGATCCGGAAAGCGCGATATTGCGCACCTCGACGCTGAATGACGAGAACACCGACAGCCTCAGCGGCTCAGGCGCGAACAGCGGCGGCGCGAACGGCGGCGGCACGCCCGGCACGGCGAGCAACTCCAGCTTGGAGACGAACAACGTGGCCCTGGCGCCTGCCACCAAGAGCAACACGAAGAAGAAAGTCGTGAACAACTTTTACGAGATCAACAAGGTGGTCAACAACCTCATGCAGACGGCGGGCGGCGTGAAGCGGCTCTCGGCGGCGGTCTTCGTCGCAGCGCGCATGACCGGCTCCGGCACGAACCGCGTCGCCGCGCCGCGCACGGACGCGGAACTGGCGAAGCTCAAGAGCATCGTGCGAAGCTCGCTCGGCATCCAGGAGGGCGTGGACGCGCTGCGGAAGGATGAGATCACGCTCGAAGAAATACTCTTCAACGACGAGCTCGGGCAGGATATCTCACTCCGACTCGACCAGCAGCAGAAGAGCGATTTCTGGTGGAACCTCGCCAACGCGGCGGTGTATCCGGCGCTCGCGCTCGCGGTGCTGCTGTTCTTCTGGCGGACCTTCAAGCGCACGCCCGACGACGCCATCCTCATGGGCATCCCGCTCAGTCAGTTCACGTCCGCCAACAATGGCAATGGCCAAGCCAACGGAGACGGCAATGCTTATGCCCGGGCCTCGGGCACGCCGCCGACCGTGACGGTGGACGTGCTCAACCAGCTCATCCGGGAGAACCCCAACAATATGTCGGAGGCCATCCGCTCGTGGATGACCCGCAGCAAACCCGCTAAATAGAGACATGGCCGCGCCCGACTCCAACTCCGCCACCGAGTTCTCGAAGCTGACCAAGCTGCAGAAGTTCGCCGCGCTCCTGATCATGCTCGGCCCTGACGGCGCCTCGCAGCTCATGAAGAGCTTGGACGATAACGAGCTGGACGCCATCGCCGGTGAGATGGCCAAGATCACGATGGTCAGCCAAGAGTTGCAGGCCGAGCTCCTGCAGGAGTTCGCCGAAGTCGCGGTCGAGGCCTGCACGGGGATCCGTGGTGGCGTGGACTTCGCCCAGACCGCGTTAGAGAAGTCACTTGGCGGTTTCAAGGCGTCCAACATCATCAGCCGCGTCGCGCCCAGCCGCACCTCGCCCAGCCGCGCGGTCGACTCGCCCATCGTGAAGATCGCCGACTTGGAGGCGCGCCAGATTTTCAACCTCATCAAGCACGAGCAGCCTCAGACGATCGCACTGATCCTGAGTTACTTCACGCCGGTAAAGGCTTCCCAAGTCCTCGGCATACTGCGCTCGGAGCAGCGTGAGCTGGTCATCGAGCGGCTGGCCACGCTCGCGCCGACGCCCATTGAGGTCGTCGAGCGGGTCGTCGATGTGCTCAATCTGAAGCTCGGGGGCAAGAGCACCCGCGCGCTGAACCAGACCGGCGGCGTGAAGAATGCGGCCAATGTCCTCAACGCGATGGACAAGACCGTCAGCAAATCGCTGCTGATGTCGCTGGAGGAGCGCAACCCGGAGCTGGGGAAATCCATCCGTCAGAAGATGTTCACGTTCGACGAGGTGGGCGCGCTCGAAGCCACCACGCTGCAACGCCTGCTCCGGGACGTGGACATGACCGACCTCGCCATCGCGCTCAAGACCGCGAGCGAGTGGCTCCAGACCCGGGTGCTGGGTTGCATCTCCAAGCGCGCCGCCGAGTCGATCCGGGAGGAGATCAGCTTCATGGGACCGCTCAAGCTGCGCGACATCGAGGCCGCGCAGTTGCGCATCATCGAGGTGGCTCGACGGCTGGAGAGCGAGGGCGAGATCAATCTGGACGACGCAAAGCAGAGTTCCACCAATGAAGTCATGGTCTGACACCCTCGTCCTGCCCCGCCCGCTGCGCGACGCCCGCCTCTCAAGCCTTCCGCTCACCGAGGGGCCGGAGCCGTGCGGCGCGGATCGTGAGCGCGAGAGCTTCGAGCGTGGCCGCCGCGAGGGCGAGCGGGCGCTGGGCGAACAGCTCCTCCGCCAGCGCACGGAACTGCTCGATCTGCAAAACGGCGTGTTCGCCGCCTTGCGTCAGAGCCTCCCGCAAGTCGCCCGCGAGTGCGAAGCCACGCTCGTCGAGTTGGCGCTGGAGGTCGCGCAAAAACTCGTGGCCGGCCTGCCCATTTCCGTCGAGATGGTCGAGGCCGCCGTCCATGAGGGCATCGCGCGGCTCGCGGACACGGGCGTGATCACCGTTCACCTGCACCCGGAAGACCACGCGCTGTTGCAGCAGGTGAACTCGCCGCTGTTGCTCGAAGAGGCCGGCGGCGAGCGGATGCGCTTCAACGGCTCGCCGGAGATCTCGCGCGGGGGCTGCCTCGTCGAGACGGGCTTCGGCTCCGTGGACACGCGCCGGGAAACCAAGCTCGGACTGCTGCGCGGATCCCTTTTGAACTGATGCAACCCGCCCCCGGAATCGCAGCGCCCAACCGCCTCTCCCATCTGCTGGAGCGGGCGCGGTCCACGCACGTGCTCGAAAACCGTGGGCGTGTCGTGCAGCTCATCGGGCTCGTCATCGAGTCCGAGGGACCACTCGCCGCCGTGGGCGAGGTTTGCCGTATCGGGTCCGCGCGCCACGATGGCTCGACGCTTGCGGAAGTCGTCGGCTTCCGGAACAACCACGTCCTGCTCATGCCGCTCGGAGAGGTGCGCGGCATCCATCCCGGCAGCGAGGTCGTCGCGCTCGGCTCACCGCTGCTCGTGCCCGTGGGCGACGCGCTCAAGGGCCGCGTGATCGATGGCCTGGGCAAGCCGCTCGACGGCCGCGGCCCCATCGCCGCCGAGCGGATGGCGGGCGCGCACCGCCAGCCGCCGCACCCGCTCAAACGCCAGCGGATCAGCCAGCCCTTCCAGACCGGCATCAAGGCGCTGGACACTTTCATCCCCTGTGGACGCGGCCAACGCCTCGGCATCTTCGCGGGCAGCGGCGTCGGCAAGTCCACCTTGCTCGGCATGATGGCCAGCCGCGCCGAGGCGGACGTGAACGTCATCGCGCTCATCGGCGAACGCGGCCGCGAGGTGCGCGAGTTTCTGGAGAAGGACCTGGACGAAGCCGGCCGCAAGAAATCCGTCGTTGTCGTCGCCACTTCCAACGAACCCGCGCTGGCCCGGCTCACGGGCGCGTACGCGGCCATGACCATCGCCGAGAACTTCCGCGATGCCGGGCAGAACGTCTTGCTGATGATGGACTCGGTCACGCGCTTCGCGATGGCCCAGCGCGAAATCGGCCTGGCCGTCGGCGAGCCGCCCGCCACGCGCGGCTACACGCCCTCGGTGTTTTCCCTGCTGCCGCAACTGCTCGAGCGCGCCGGCACCGGAGAACACGGCTCGATGACAGGCTTGTTCACCGTGCTCGTGGAACAGGACGACATGAACGACCCGATCGCCGACGCGGTGCGCTCCATCCTCGATGGCCATATCGTGCTGACGCGCGAGCTGGCCACGCAGAACCATTACCCCGCGATCGATGTTTTGGAGAGCGTGAGCCGCCTGACGCGCGACCTCTGCTCTCCGGAACAGCTCGTAATCGCTGGTCGCGCGCGCGAGGCGCTGGCAGTGTATCGCCAGAACCGGGACTTGATCCATCTCGGCGCGTATTCCGCCAACAGCAGCGCGACGATCGACCGTGCGATCCAGTTGCACGAGCCGCTGAAGACTTTTTTGAGACAGTCGGTGCATGAAGGATTTGCCCCGGCGCAAAGCTGGTCGATGCTGGCCAACGCGTTGACGGCGGAGCCGGTTCATCCCCCGACCAAGCCGGGCGACCCTAAAAGCCGATGAAATCATTCCGTTTCAGCCTCCAGTCTCTCCTGACGCTGCGTCAGCGCGAGGAGCGCGCCGCCATGGAAAGATATGCCCAGGCATTGCTCGCCCGGCAGAGAGCCGTCGAAGACCTCGACGCCGCCAGCCGCGAACTGGCAAACGTGTGGCTCCGCTGCTCGACCGAGTTGATGGCCGGCTGCCGTGCCGGCGACGTGGTGCGGTCGCACCAGCACGGCCAGCGGATGGAGGGCGAGCGCCAGCGCATCGGACTCGCCGTGGCCGCCGCCGAGCGCGCCACCGACTTGGCGTTGCATGGATTGCTCGCCGCCCGGCAGGCGCGCGAGATGGTGGAGCAGCACCGTGGCCACCAGCGCGTCGACCATGACCGCGCGTTGAACCGTGAGGAACAACGCTTCCTCGACGACCTCGTCACCCGCCGCGTCGCCCCGGGGCTGGCGTGCCAGGCGGCCGGCACGAACTGACCCGATGAAAACGCTTCAATCCCCCTGGGTGGCCGGCTTGCTCGGGCTGCTCTTGTATGCCGCCACCACTTTCATGCTGTGGCGCCCGCTCACGCCCGGGCCGATGCAGCCGGCCGCGGGTGCTCCGAACGAGCCGGGGCCGTCGTGGACGTTCCACAACGAGGAGATCGATCAGCTCGTCACCGAGTTGAAGAAGGAGAAGGATTCGCTGGCCGTGCGCGCGAAGCAGCTCGATGGCCTTGAGGCGCGCCTGCTATCCGAACGCAAGGAAATCAACCAGGTCACGCAGCACGTCCACCAGTTGCAGGTCGAGTTCGACTCGAACGTCACGCGCGCCTTCGATGAGGAAAAGGTGAACTTGAAGAAGCTGGCGAAGATGTATGCCGCCATGACCCCCGAAGGCTCGGCGGCGATTTTCAAGCAGCTCGATGACAGCAGCCTTGTGAAAATCATGATGTTCATGAAGGAAGCTGAGACCGCCCCGATTTTGGAGCACATGGCCAAGCAGGGCGAGCCGCAGGCCAAGCGAGCCGCCGCACTCTCGGAACGACTTCGGCTCTCGATCCCAAGTTCCACCAGCGCGAAGCCCACCCCCGGATGAACCTGACTATTTTCCCCGGTCCGCCGGAGCCAGCAAGCGCCGCAGACTTCGGCATGCCCGCCACGAAGGGCTTGCCCGGGCTTTCCGCGCCGCCGCCGGATGCCTTCGCGCGCCTTGTGGATGAAACTGCCACCGAGCCGAAACCACGGCCAGCCGACGAAGATGAGGACGAGGTGACGACGCTGGAAGCCGCTGGTCAGGGCTGGTTTTTTCCACGGGCGCCATTGCCGCCCGGGCAGGTGCCCGTTTCGCTCGCGGAGATCCCCGCAGGCGATCGGACCATCACGCTGCCGGCCTCAGATTCGGTGAAGGGGAACAAATTAGTTGGCTCAACGGAATTCTCCACCGAGGTGGACGCACCCGTCACGGAGGCACCGCTGGCGAATCGTGGAGCCACGGGTGCGCCGGCAGCGGCCGCCGCTCCGAAAGCGTCCGCTGCGGATGCAGTGGCAAAGCAACTGGCGACTCCCACGGCCGCGGGTGAGAAAGCCCGGCTTGAGCCGCCGGGTGCGCGGACCAGCCAAGACGTTGGATCTCTCGTTCCTCCCGCGCCGACGTCCGGCGTGCGCCGGATCGAAGCGGGGTTTGCAGCCCCCACGCAGACCGATCCCCGCCGTGGCAGGGTCGCTGCTGGACAAGCGATGGAGACGAAACCGTCGACCGATCAGGACGGGATTGCCCCCTTGATGGAGGAGGAGTTGCCGGAACCGGCAGCTGGGTCCATCGCCGAGCGCTCGCCTGAGCGGCCACGCGGCCAGCGCTTGGTTGCAGGCAGCCTGCCGGAAGCAGGATCTATCTCCCTTACTTTCTCGGGTCCGGATCATCGCGCCGCCGCGACAGAGACCGTACCGGTTTCGGATGCTTCACCCACGCTCGCGGACAGGCTTCTAGCACGGGTGCCATTGCCGCCCGGGCAGGTGCCCGTTTCGCTCGCGAAGATCCCCGCAGGCAATCGGACCAGCACGCTGCCGACCGCCGTGTCGGTGATGGGGAACAAATTAGTTGGCTCAACGGAGTTCTTCACCGAGGTGGAGACGAAACCGTCGACCGATCAGGACGGGATTGCCCCCTTGATGGAGGAGGAGTTGCCGGAACCGGCAGCTGGGTCCATCGCCGAGCGCTCGCCTGAGCGGCCAC
>CAIWVP010000030.1 GCA_903916195.1 uncultured Verrucomicrobiota bacterium
TCCGCCAAAATCCCGCGTCCGCGAAGAGCGCGAGCACCGCCTCGGGGTCCGATGCGCACTTCGCCTCGATCGCCCACCAGAGCAGCAGCGGGATGCGGTTGTCGTCCGCGTCCCCGGCCCGCATCGCCAAGGCCCGGACCACCGGGAGCGCGTCGTTCGCGGGCAACCGTTTCGCCGTGGCGGCGAGCTGGCCGCGGGCTTCGAGATCGGGCTCGGTGGCGGCCATCGCGACCAGCCGGGTCGCGACATCCGGCGGGACCGAGCGTCCGTCACCCAGCAACCGGACCGACCAAAGCCTCACGAACGGATCCGCATGGGACGACGCCCGGAGCAGCTCCGCTTCCGTGGATCCGCCGCAGCGGTCGAGTGCCCACAGCAGTTCCAGCGCGTGCTGGCCGGAGCTGCGATGGAGCGCCGCCGACAACGCCGGGGCCAGCGATCCGTCGCGGCGGTCGCCGAGGATCCGCAGCGCGGTCTGGCGGACCCAACGGTTCGGATGCGCCAACCGCTCGACCAGCTGCGTGCCGGTCAGCCGGGAGAGGTCCTCGGCCTTCGACGGTGCGGTCCCCTTGGCCTTCAGCCGGTAGATCCGGCCGGTGCCCGTGTCGATCTGGCCTTCGTGGTTGCGATAGTGGTTCACCTGCCGGTCGTACCAATCGCACACATAGATCGCGCCTTCGGGTCCGACCTTGATGTCGACCGGACGGAACCACCGGTCATCGCTCGTGACCGGACGCGATACATCCCGCGTGCGGAAGGAGGAGCGGTCGGCGCTGATCTCGCTTTCGACGATGCGGCCTTGGATGGGCTCCACGCCGAACAACCGGCCGGCATACCGGGAGGGCAGGGCGCCATGGTCGTAGATCACGAAGTTGTGGGTGAAGCGAGGGACGTTGTCCTGCGGCATCGCCGAGAAATAGCCGTAGGCATACGGGTTCGAGAGCGGACCATGCTTCTCGAAGCCTTTCTGGAGATAGGCGCCTTGAAGGTAATGGAAGCCGCGCGTGTCGCCGCCGTTGTGGCCGGAGAAGATGCGCCCCTTGCTGTCGATCTCGCAGCCGAACGCGTTCCCGCCCCCTTCGGAGAAGACCTCGTAGACGCGGCGCTCCGGATGGTAGCGCCAGATGGCCTGGCCCTGCGAATAGACGGGTCGCGGGTCCTTCGGTCTCCCGTCCGCGCCCTGGACGAGGATGTTCGCCGTCACCGTGCTGCCCTGCGCGCCGTAGGAGCCAGCCGTCCGGACCCCAACGCAGCGAATTGGCGACGCTGTGGGTGTCCTCGATCCCGAAACCGGAGAGCCGCACCTCCGGGTCGCCGTCGGGCACGTCGTCGTTGTCGGCGTCGCGATAGAAGAGCAGGTAGGGCGGGTTCAGGACCCAGACGCCGCCGCGGCCCCGCTCGACGGCGGTCGCGATGTTGAGGCCGTCGACGAAGACCTTGTGCCGGTCGTAGCGGCCGTCGCCATCGGTGTCCTCGTGGATGGTGATGCGGTCCTTGCCCCGGACGTGACGGGGCGGGGCCTCCGGCACGCGGTCGTACACCGCCCGCCACACGCTGTCATGGCTGACCATCCGCAGTCCGGCTGGCGAAGGATACTGACGATACTCCACGACCCACATGCGACCGCGTTCGTCGAAGCTCAGAAACACCGGTTGTGCGATCTCTGGTTCGGCGAGGATCTGCTGCCACTCCAGGTCGTCGGCCACCTGGAAATGCTTCGTCGCCTCCGCCGGGCTGAGCGCCGGATCCTGGGTCTCTTGCGGAAGGTCCAAGGCGGCGGGCTTCGCGGCGCGAGGCGCGGTCGACGTCGTCGCCGCCCGGGAAGGTACCGCGGAGGCATCCGCGCCGCGGCAGGGCAGGGACGCGGCGGCGATCACCGCGGCCGCGATGGCGAGGGCATGGAAAAAGGTTCGCATCGGAGTAAGCCACCACTGGGCGTGAGACGCGGCCCGATGGCAAGACCGCGATGCACCGCTCATTTAGCGTGGGGATGCCGGGCCGCGGCCATCCCGCGGTCGGCCTCGGGTTCCGGGAAGGAGCTTCAGGCTGGAGACCGCTGGGCGGGGCTTCAGCTCGCCGATCTCCTATCGACCCGGCGCGGGGTCGGCGCCGGCCTCCCGGATACGGCGCGCGGATCTCGGCGCCGAAGCAATCCGGGGCGATGATGAGGTCGCGGATGAGGTTCCGGTGGCGCGACTGCTCGATGGGCTAGTGTGGTGAGCGATTAGTTCGTGCAATAACAAACCCGAGCAGTGTATCGTCGTGTCGTGGCAACCGGACGACCGACCAAACCCTTGATTCTCGGCCCCGAGGAGAAGTCGAAGCTCGAACTGATGGCCCGTCGGCCCAAGACCGATCAGCGGACCGCTCTGCGTGCGCGCATCGTCCTGGAGTGTGCGGCGGGCAAGAGCAACACCGCGGTGGCGGCCAAGCTAAAAGTCACCATCCAGACGGTCGGCAAATGGCGGGAGCGGTTTCTGCTGGGGCGCCTGGGGGCTCTGGGAGACGCGCCGCGCTCGGGCCAACCGCGGAGGATCACCGATGAAAAGGTGGAAGCGGTCATCACCCGCACGCTGGAGACCCGCCCCAAGAACGCCACCCATTGGAGCACCCGCACCATGGCCGAGGCCAGCGGCCTCAACCAGAACGCCATCGTGAGGATCTGGCGGGCCTTCGGTCTGAAGCCCCATCTGCAGGAGAACTTCAAGTTCTCCACCGACCCGTTCTTCGTCGAGAAGGTGCGCGATATCGTCGGGCTGTACCTCAACCCTCCCGAACAGACCCGCGCGGTCGTCAGGTGCGTGGACGAGAAAAGCCAGGTCCAGGCCTTGGACCGCAGTCAGCCCGTGTTGCCCATGCGACCGGGGCAAGCTGAACGCCGCACCCACGACTACTACCGTCATGGGACCACGTCGCTCTTTGCAGCCCTCGACGTGGCCACTGGAAAGGTGATCGGACGCTGCCATCAAAAGCACCGGCACCAGGAGTTCATCCGCTTCCTGGACCAGATCGACCGATCGGTGCCCCGCGGACTCGAGATCCACCTCGTCCTCGACAACTACGCCACCCACAAGACGCCGAGGGTGGCCGCCTGGTTCCAGAAGCGTCCCAGGTACCATCTCCACTTCACACCCACCAGCGGTTCCTGGCTCAACCAAGTGGAACGCTGGTTCGGAAAGATCACCGAGCAGCGGATCCGACGCGGGGTGTTCAAGAGCGTCGACCAACTGATCACCGCGATCGGCGAATACATCGAGGCCAACAACAAAGATCCAAAGCCCTTCGTCTGGACAGCCTCCGCCGAACTCATCGTCGACAAGGTTGCCACACTTTGTAATCGAACTAATCGCTCACCACACTAGCAGAGCCCTGAGGGCAGCCCCAGGGCTCGGAACCGTCGGCTTTGGTGGTTGGCCGGGGATCCCGCAAGGGCGTCCTGGACAACCGATCGCCCCCCCCCGCGACCCGCCAGCCTTCCGCACCCGGCCAGACCCTTCGCCGAGCGCGATTCGTTCCTTTCAGGCCAAGGAGAAGATCAAGGAACCCGGGTTCGATCGGAAGGGGCGGACAAGGCAGCCGGGGCGCAGTCGCGCTGGCCCGGATGAAAACACGGGCCGGAGAGAGAATCAGGAAAGCAGGAAAACCAGAGCTTTGCCGGTTCCGTTGCTGTTTTCCTGCTTTCCA
>CAIWVP010000031.1 GCA_903916195.1 uncultured Verrucomicrobiota bacterium
CGGACCGTCCGAGGTCATCATCCGCATGGAGCCAGGTCTCCGCGCGGAGATCATCCGCCAATCGGTCGACGGTGCGGCCGTGCGCGTCGCCCAGGATCTCTCGGCCACCACTCCCATCTCCGCCGCGGCAAGGCGGCTCGGCCAGCTATGAGCGCCACGACCCGATTCCCTGTCGCCCTGATCGCCAGCTGCTCGGTGCAGCCGGGCACGCGCGTGGTGTCCGACACCATGGAGGACGGCACGACCGCCGTGCGCCTCCTCTGGCCGGTCAACACCTTCAAGCGCACCTTCACCCTCACCACGCCGCCGCTGACCGAGGCCGAGTTCGCCTGGCTGCGCAGCTTCTACCGACAGCGCTCCGGGCCCTACGAAGCGTTCTGGTTCCGCGACAACATCAACCGCGGCGGCAACGCCGAGGTGCGCTTTTCGCCGACCAAGCCGATCAACTGGAACGTGTCCGGTCTCCGCCGCGTGGTGACCATCGACCTGGTCGAGATCGCCCCGGTCGCCGCCCTGCCCGAGGCCGACGAGCTGGCCGCGGCCGCCGGCGCCACGCCCCTCTTCTGGTGGGATGCCGACCGCGAGAAGTGCCTGCTCGATGGCGGGACCGAGATCAACGACACCGCGACCTTCGACGCCGCCGGCGGCGGGGTGCGCGCGACCTGGTACGGCGGCGCCTCGGGTCTGCTCGGCGGCAAGACGTCCACCCACTCGACCTACCTGCACCAAGGCGGCGCGGTCTACGCCAAGACCGCCAGCAACGCCGCCCTGTCCGGTGCCCAGCCAGCGGTCACCGTCTTCATCGTCTGCCGGGCCGCGACCAGCGCCACGCAGCAGGTCCTGCTCAGCGCTGGCGCCGCCGGCAGCGGCTCGGCAGTGGGCCTGCAGCTGACCGGCAGCAACGCCTTCGCCCCGTGGGTCGGCTCGACCGAGACGTGGACCGGCGCGACCCAGAGCAACGGCACGGCCGACACCTGGCGCAGCCTCGCCGCCGTCTGGGCCGCGAGCAGCGACACCGCCACGCTCTACGTCAATGCCGCCAGCGTGGGCACCGCCAGCAACACCCGCAGCCTCACCGCCGGGCCCGCCGCGCTGAATGGCTCGCCCAGCGGCACCCTGGTCACCGTCAGCGGCCAGAGCGCCCACGCCATCATCTTTCCCGCGGCGCTCACGCTGGCCCAGGTGAAGGCCGTGCACAACCTGCTCGCCACCCAGCAAGGCCTCGCCGCCGTCGCATGAAGACGCTCACGACACCCGTATCCACCGGCGCCGCCGCCTCCGCTGCCGGTTGGGCCGAGGTCTACGACATCTACCTGCCGGCGCCGGTCACCGCGCCCTGGGGCACCGCGACCGTCCTCCGCGTCACGCCGTATCCCGGCGGCCTGGCGTTCTTCACCCCGGTCGGCGCCCCGGAGCCAGATGCCACCCGCAGCGTGGCCATGACCTATCTGGAGTGGCCGCTGAAGCGCGAGGCCGTGAAGGCCCCCAGCAAGGGCGGCAACGACAAGATCTCCATCGCCGCCAGCAACGTGACCGGCGAGTGGGCCACCATGCTCGCCGGCGTGGAGTGGCGCGATTGCGCCGTCGTCATCCGGCTCGTCCCCACGACCTCCGCGACCGCGCTGACGGCCGACGATTGCGTGACGCTCTTCCACGGCCAGGTCGATGCCGCGCGGGTCACGCTGACCCAGCTCACGCTCACGTGCTCCAGCGATCTGGCCACCTTCGGCACCATCCTCCCTCGCGAGCAGTTCCACGCCGTCTGCCGCTTCCGCTGGGCCGACGACATGTGCGGCGCCCTGCGCTACGCCGCCGCGAACTGGAAGGCCAAGACCGTCGGCAGCAGCTCGACCACGACCACGGTCATCAGCTCCGGTCTGACCGAGGATTCCGGCAGCGACAGCGGCTACGGCACGGACCTGGTCGCCGCCCTGGCCGATGCCTCGGTCACCGCGAGCAGCGCGCTGGCCAGCTGGCCCGCCAAGTACGTCAAAGCCGGCTACACCGGCGTCGACGAATACTGGGCCACGCAGCAGACGCCCTCCGATTGGGGCGAGCTGACCCAAGGCTACTGGCAGCTGCCCGATGCCCAGTCCGGCCTGGCCAATGCCGCGCTCAAGCCTTGGATCCAATTCGACCTCGGCTCGGCCACGGCCGCCAAGCTCTGGCGGGTCAAAGGTGTGCCCGATGGCGGCCGCGAAGTGCTGCCCCGGATGCTCGTCATCTTCAGCTCGTCGTCCTCGGACTTCTCGACCGGCGTCCGTCACGAGGGCTACTTCGAGTGCCCGCCCACCGCGACCGCGCCGCATGACATCCTGCTGCCCTCCGCCGGCTCGGCGCGCTATTGGCGGATCTGCATGAGGACCCGCTGGTTCCAAGGGCTGCTGCCGCACGTCTTCAAGCTGGTCTCGGCCTACGTCGACGGGCGGCACTATTGGCGCTCGGGCTACATCCAATTCGGTGCGTCCACCGCGACTGTCGCCCTGCGCGGCGTGCGACGCCTGGTCACCGCCAGCTACAGCGGGAAGCTGACCGTCTCGCCCGCGCTGCCGGCGGCCCCCGCCAGCGGCGACACCTTCGAGATCTCGCGCGGATGCGACCGCAGTTGGAACAACTGCTGCGAGCGCCGCAACTGGGAGGCCTTCGGAGGGTTCCCCAGCGCCTTCGGCACCGAGCTGGTCGCCGATGCCGGTGGCATCTCCCAGGACGCCATCACGTCGAGCACGACCTGGGGAAGCACCGGCGGCGGCGGCGGCAGCGGCGACCGGCGACCAATCATCGAATGAGCGCTCTTTGCCCCATCTTCGACCCCATCGTCGACGCCCTGCTTCCGGTGCCTTGGCTCAAGGGCGGCCGGGACTATTCCGGCACCGATTGCGTCGGACTGGTCCTGCTCTACGGCCGCGCCCGTGGCTTGGCCATGCCCGACGTGGACACCCCGGAACGCCGCTCGCCGGCGCCGGCCGAGGCCGCTGCACTTCTGCGTCCGGTGCCGGCCTCCCTGCGCGACTGCCCGGAGCACGCGATCTTGTTCCGCGACAAGAGCGGACGGCTGATGCACGTCGGCGTCGTCACGCCTGGTGGAAAGGTCCTGCACTGCTGCTACGGCGGCACCCGTGTGGAGGTCTCGCTCAAGCTGCTCGCCCGCGTCGGATTGCGCGCCGCCGGCGTGGTCCCTCTCAGCAATTTCGCCGCCCTCTCCGTGGTCCTCGCCACAGCCACCCTCGGGGAGATCGGGACCATCATCCTGATTGTCATCGCCGTCATCAGCCTGGCGGCCTCGGTTTTCCTCCGCCCGAGCCTGCCCAAGCAGGGCTCGACCCGCGGCCGCTACGGGTTCGACGCGCTGGTCACCCAGAACACGCCCGAAGTGCCCCTTGCCGACGTGCTCGGCCAGGTGATGTTGGCCGGCAACTCGGTCTACCAGACCCTGATGGACAAGGCCCAGTCGGTCACCGATCCGAAGCTCCAGAAGGCCTGCAAGATTGTCGTCTTCTGCGCGGGCCCGATCGATGGGTTCGGCCTCGGCGAGTACGAGCTGCGCATCAACGGCCTCAGCGCCGACAACAACTACTTCTTTGCGCCCGTCACGACGCCCGGCGACGGCTTCGCCATCAACCCCGCGCAGACAAAGGCCGAGGCGGTCACCGGCACCATCTCCGGCGAGTCCAACCGGCCTTCGATCACCCTCTACGACGCGGCCCCGGCGATCACCGTCCCGGTGGACGTCCGGGCGCAGTACTTCCGCGAGTTCCCGGTGTGGGGTTTGAACGGGTGCGCCTACGCCGTCTTCCGCCTGGTCGACAGCCAGAAGTACTCGTCCTTCAACGTCATCACCCGCATCAAAGGCCGCTACTGCCGGACGTACACCGAGGACGGCCTGGACGTCACCACGGTCACCAGCGAATCGCTGACCGGCGCCGACGGTTCCAAGGTGCGCTTCAAGCTGGCCCATCACGACGTGGTCGCCGTGTCCTCTTTGACCGTCGCCGGCGTCTCGCAGACCGAGATGTCCGCGAGCAACCAGACCGGGGCGGTCTACGCGCTCAACCGGACCAAGGGCTACGTGGAATTCGTCACCGCCCCGGCGTCCGGCGCCACGGTGACCATCAGCTACACCTACTACCCGCGCGCCTGGACCGCCAACCCGGCCGACCACATCGCCTACCTGCTCACCGAGACCATGCGCGGGAAGGGCTTTGACGGCTCCCGCCTCGACTGGCCGTCCTTCGCCGATGCCCGGTCCTACTTTGCCGAGTCCGTCGAGACCCTCACGGACACCGGCCCGATCACCTCCGCGCGCTACACCACGAACTACGCCTTGGACGCCCGCAAGCCGATCCAGGATCACGTCAAGGCGCTGCTCGACAGCTCCCGGAGCCTGCTGCTCATCAGCGACGGCCTGCTCAAACTCAAGCCCGTGCGGACCACGGCGAGCGTCTTCTCCTTCACGACCGCCAACATCGTCGCCGACACCTTCGAGGCGACCCTGATGGACCGCAGCGACCGGGCGAACCGCGTCCGCGTGATGTTCCACGACGCCGACATCTTCAATTCCGAGGGTGAAGTGGTGGCCGACGACGTGGCCGACCAGGCCGACCGGGTGGACCGAGCCGGCAACGACGGCGTGGTGGACGAGGCCCTGAAGTTCCCGGCCGTGACCGACCGCGCCATGGCCACCCGCCTTGCCCAGGACCTCCTAGCGGAGTCCGTCGGCCTCGATTGGACCGGCCAGCTGACCACGACCCTGATCGGCCTGGCGTTGGAGCCGGGCGACATCGTGGACATCACGCACCCGAGCCAGCCCACCTGGTCCGCCAAGCTCGTCCGCATCGACGACCTCTCCACCGACGCCGATGGCCGCATGGTGGTCCGCTGGAGTGAGGTTGCTTGATCGTTTGCCGGGCGATTGCAAAGCCCCGGCAAGGGCGGCGCATCTCTAATTCTGCCAGCCCGAAAAACGCCACACCGTCTCTAAATCTGCCACGCCTGTGGCGACCTGCCATTTTTCACCGGTGATTACAACCGACGGATCCCCATGGACCGGACAGGAGCGCGGGCGGCTCGCCCGCACGCACCTCATGGCGGCCAGCAACGCCGGAGGAAGATGCTGTCCATATCCATCGACCTGCATCGTCGACGACGAGCTACCGTTACAACACAGGCGAAAACTGGCAGAAACGCCACACCTTGAAATGACGAGGAATGGCCTGAAAACACAGGGCGGAACCGCTACGGCCGGCCGAGGCTGAAAAATGGCAGGAACGCCACACGGCACGGCGGAAATCACCACATTTGTCGTGGCAGATTTAGAGACGCTGCAACGGTCTTGCAGGCTCAGTGCAAACGGGCCTGGACACGGCCGAGGAAGTCCTGGCTGGCTGTGAGATTGCGGCCGGTGAGGTCGTCGGTGTGGGTCGCTCCGCCGGACTGGTAGACCACGACCGGGACCAGAATGACGCGCACGTCCCCGTTGGCGGCCGGGACCATGGAAAACCGCAGCTGTGTGCGCGCCGGATTACCGTTGGACAGCAGGATTGACATCGCGGCGGGCGCCTCGTGATCGAAGACCAGGTCGCGGCCCTCGGTTTTGACGGGGGCGAGACCTTTGGCCAATGCCTCGTCGGTGATCGCGCCTCGGACTTCGTCCAAGGTATGGCCCGAGATGGTCACTTCAGGTCGACCGGATGGTGTGGCGACCTTCGTGGCACAGCCGACCAGGGCGAAGGCCAAGGCGATGGCCAGGAGCAGGGACTTGGGGTTCATGGATGGGGTGTTGGGTGAAAACGGACGCGCAACGTGTTGATTTGCAACAAAAGCGTTGGCGAACGATCTCGCTTTTGACGGGTTGTTCACAAGGTTATTGGTCCCCCGCGGATGTCTGACCGGCGGGAGCAGTCTTGGGGCGCAATGACCCCGAAAAAGAACCAGGCGGACCCGCGGCAACTGACCCTCGATTTCCGCGCGCAGCCGGAGCCGGCGCTGGGGGTGGTGATCCAGGGGAAGACGGCCGCCGAGATCCGACAACAGGCTCGGCTTTTCTTTCGCTGGTCGAAGCAGTGCTACCTGTTGGCGGCGATGATGGAGACGGACTCAGCCCGGCCGCCACAGAGCCCAGCTTCGCGACCCATCCGAGGCCTTCGCTCGACAGCGGCGGTTCCTTGGCGGAACTGACCTTGCGCGGCCGCTCCGGACGGTAGGAAACCTGCCGCGCCGGGAACGCGGCGACGACGCCGAGACAGGCCGCGACCGCTTGGGCCCGGACCTCCGGCGAACGCGACTCCAGCTCGGTGATCAATTGCTCACACCAGGCCGGATATCTCGGACGGTCGTGAGCTTCGCGACCAACCAGGGGCGCAGGTCCGGCAGAGAGAATCAACTCGAGGTGTCGCACCGTTGATTCGCTGGGGAACCCTGTCCCGCTGACAATCTTGTTCACCCCTCCTCTGGTGAGTCCAAGACGCCGGGCCAGCTCCGACTGGTTCCATCCCGATGCGTCGAACAGCGAGATGAACCGGGCTTTCAATTCGGTCGGATTCAAAATGTGTCCTGAGTCTACATTTCCCTTGCTGGGTGTCTTAAGATGACATAGTGTCATCTCATTCAACACGACGGATATGCGAACCGGCCGGGAAATCAACCAGAAAAACCTCAAGCGGCTCTGCTGGGCCAATGGGGTGACAGTTGCCGGCCTAGCGCGCCGCATCGGGAAAAGCCGCACCAACCTGTACGCGGCGGTCCGGAAGCCGAGTCGGTTCCCGATCATCTACGCGGCGCTGTCCAGGGAGCTTTTGGGTGAAGGAGGCGGGCGATGAAGGAGCAGTCATCCATCGTTCACTTGGCGCGTCACGCGATGGCCACCATGCCGGACTCGCTTGCTAGCCGTCGCCTGTTGCTTGAGGCGGTCGTGAGGGTCCTTCCGATGGGCGAAGCCGTGCGAAGCGATGCCTCCCTGCTGCTCGAGCAGCTCGCCGAACACGACCGCACCCTTCGCCGGGTCCAATCCGAGCTGCCTCTCCTTTTCACCGCGAACACCACAACAACACAGGGACCCAGATGACCGAAGACTCTCAGATTATCATCAAGCTCGCGCCGGGGCTATCCATGGACATCGAGCGGCTACTCCCCGGCGGGCGCATACTTACCCTCAAGCTCCGTGCGTCCGCGGCCTGCAGTGATGTCGGCAACGGCTCCGGGCTTGAGGCGCAACCGGACCACGGCGCCATCGCTGGTCCGGATGGAGAGCATCAAGTCGGTGTCGTCGGTGTTCCGGAAGGTAAGCCGCTCGCCGGCGGTCAGAATGAGGATTGTCTCGTCCACGGGGTGAAGGCCGACGCTAAGGACCGTACCTCTTCCGGCAACATCGTTTTCATCTTCCGGAACTGACTCTTCCCCACCATGGCCAAACCTACCAAATCCCCCTCCGCACCCGCATCCGCAGTCTCCGCTGCCCAGTGGTTCTCCCAAGGCATCTCGGCCCATGCCGATGTCGCGCGATTCGCGTTCAACCTCAAGGTCCGGGCCGTCGAGGTCGGCTGGTACTTCATGCAGGCCAAGCTCGCCTCCAAACACGGCGATTTCGGCGACCTCGTCGCGGCCTCATCCGCCCAGATCTCCCTCCGCACGGTCCAGTCCTACATGGCCTTCTGCGAGGACGTCCTGGTCTCCGTCATCGCCACCCAGCGCAAGCTCACCGACAAGGAAGTCCGCGAGCTGGAGCTGACCGACAAGCAGCGCAGCGACACCAAGCTCCTGGAGGCAGGTCGCGACGTCGTGGTCCACAGCACCATGGGCCTCGTCGACCTGATGCGGCAGCTCGGCCAGTTCCGGAAATTGGGCGAGTACGACGCGAATCGGCACGCGCTGGAGAAGGCGCGAAAGGCTGTCGGCTTGACCGAGCAGATCGAGTTCGACTTCACGGTCGCCTCGGCGGGGCTGCGGACCCTGTCGGCCATCGCCGACTGCGCCCAGGACAAGCTCCCGCCGCCCGCCCAGCTCGCCGAGCTGGAGCAGAAGCTCGAAGCGGCCCTCACCGCGGTCCGCTCACGCCGCAAGGCGGTCATCACTCTCCCCACCATCCCGGCCGAACCTACTCAGGAGGGTGCCGCTTCCCCTGCGACGGATCCCCAGTGATCCATGCCCCCTAGGCCGGGCTTTCTTTTCCTCCCTCGATATCATGTCACTGCTCACCACTTCACCGCTGTCCGCCGCGCGCATCGCGGAGGCGCTCGGCGTCTCCAAGGAGACCGTCCGGCGTCGCGCTTCCCAGGAGGGTTGGCAGGCCACCCAGCGCGGCAATCGCACCGAGTACCTGCCGCCCGAGGAGGTCGTGCTCGCCTGCGATCGCGACGCCGCGCCGGACGGCGATGCCGAGCCGGTGACCGTGCGCTTCGTCGACCTGGCTGATGCCGGGCAGCGGGCCAAGGTGTTGCTGCGCGAGGAGGCCGTGCTGCAGCTCGCCGAACTGTGCCGCGGCCGAGGCCGTGAAGAGGCGTTGCAGCTCGCCTGCACGATGTTTGCCGGTCGCGGCCTGAACATCAGCACGCGCAGCCTCCGCCGCTGGGAGGCCGACTACGCCGCCCAGGGCATCGACGGCTTGACCGAGCAAAAGCAGGGCCGCGTCGGCCCGCGCGGATGCGCCGAGCATCTGACCACGATCCAGATCCAGCGGGCGCGGGCGGCGGCACTGGAGCACGGCAGCATCGCCAAGGGCGCGCGGCTGCTCGCGGCCGACCCCGAGCTATCGAGCGAGGTCCGCGCGCATCTGCACGGCGCGCACGCGAGCAAGAGCTACGTCACACCAAGCATCGCCGCGGCGCTGCGCACGGCGCCGTTGACCGCCGCGCTGCTGCAGGGACCGCGCGCGGCCCGGCTCGCCGGAGCCTTCACGCCCGGCGCCTATGACCAGCTGCGGGCCGGCGAGTGGTTCACCTCGGACGACATGACGTCCAACGTGTACTGCTGGGTCGAGGCACCCAATGCCAAGGGCTGGCGGATTGCCCAGGCGCAGATCTTGCCGGTGATCGACATCGCCACCCTGCGCTGGCTCACGGTCCGCGTCATCCTGCGCGAGGGCGGGCAGTACTCCGGCGACGACATCTGGGGCCTCTTCGGCGACGTGTTCGACACCTTCGGACTGCCGGCGCGCGGGTTCCTCCTGGAGGGCGGCCACTGGGCGAGCAATCGAATCAAGGGCCACCGCACCGGCCTCACCGACGACGAGCGCATCGGCGGCCTCAAGAGCCTCGGCCTCGACGTCCAGCGCTCCTACGACCCGCGTTCCAAGCACATCGAGCAGTGCTTCAACCAGCTCCAGTATTGGTTCGACCGCTGCCCTGGCTACGCCGGACGCGACCAGCGCAAGCAGATGCCCGAGGCGCTCAAGAAACAGCTCGCCGCCTGCGAGGGCGGTCACAACCACCCGCGCGAGTTCCTGCTGCACTGCTCCGCCTTTGCCGACCGGCTCCAGGGCGTGATGGAGCAGATGAACAACGAGCGGAACGACGGCGTGATCCTCCGCGGCCAGAGCCCGCTGGAGAAGTGGGCCGACCACGCGCCCGCCCTCACCCTGCTGCCTGAGGAGGCCAAGTGGCTGTACCGCTCGCAGGCCAGCGCCGTCCTGGTCTCGCGCAATGGCTTCCGGGTGACCTTGGGCTCGGGCGCCAAGCAGATCGTCCACTACTACGACAATCCGGCTCTGACCGTGCCCCTGCGCGGGCGTCGGGTGTGGGTCTATTGGAACGACCACTCGCCCGAGAGCGACGCCAGCATCCTCGACTTCACCACGCGCAAGCACCTGGGGTCGGCCCGATGGGTGCGTCCGGTCGAGCGCTTCTCCGGCACCGACGAGCAGCTGAAGAAAGAGGCCGAGCGCAAGCAGGCCCACATGCACGTCGCCCGCACCGAGATCCGCTCGATACAATCCGAGCTGCAGCGCCGGGCCCGTCCGGTGGTCGCGGTCGATGCCACCACGGCCCGCATCTATGCCGACCTGACCGCCGCCGCCGAGCGCACCGAGGCCGAGGCCGCCCAGCGCAAGGCCGATGCGCGCAAGACCCGCGACCTCGGCCCCGCCGCCGCCGCCGACCTGCTCGCATCGGATGCCCCTCAGGCCCCGGCCACCGTCGCTGCCGAGCTGATGGCTTCCGACGAGCCCGAGCCCATCGCACCGCCGGAGCGCCGCCGTGCCCCGGACCTTCTCGCCGAACTCTCACAGTAAAGAAAACACCGCAGAACTTCACACCGGGACCAACATGAAGACCTCACGTACAGACACCGAGACCGAAGAGCCGACGACACCGCGGTTCAACACCGACGCACTCCCCGCCTCGACCGACGCCGAATCCGCGCCATCGGGCGGCGGCGCCTCCCGGCGCTTCAAGATCTCCGGCCTCCACGTCAACCAGGCCACGGCCGATCTGCCCGACGAGCAGCGCAGCCTCGTCCGCCGCCTGCACGCCCACTGCTGCGAGCAGGACATGATCCTGAGCGAGATCGGCGAGAAGCTCGGGTACGACGCCACCGTCCTGCACAAGGTCCTCCACGGGAAATATGAGGGCAGCCTGCCCAAGGTGTGCGAATCCATCGCCCGCTACTTCCGCCTCCAGGACGAGCGCGACCAGGGGCGCAAGCTGGCCTTCATCGAGACCGACCAGACCCGGCGCATCTGGCAGTTCTGCCGCATGGCCCTGGAGGTCCAGCGCGTCGGCTTCATCTTCGGCGACACCCAGATCGGCAAGACCGAGCCGCTCAAGGCCTACGCCAAGGCGCACAACCACGGCGAGACCATCTACTGCGAGATCCCCACCGGCGGCGCCCTGATCAACTTCCTGCGCTCGCTCGCCCGCGCCCTGCGCATCAGCCCCGACACCAATGAGAGCGTGCTTCGGGCCTCCATCTTCGCCGCGGTCGACGACCGCATGTTGCTGATCGTCGACGAGGTCCACCGGGCCATCCCCAGCATCACCAGCATCCGGCCGGTGCGGTGCATCGAGTTCCTCCGCGAGCTGCACGATCACACCCGCTGCGGGTTGATCCTCTGCGCCACGAATGTCTTCCGCGAAGTGCTGGAGCAGAAGCGCGGTCCGGTGGCCGGCATCCTCAAGCAGATGCACCGTCGGCGGTTCGGCACGCTGCAGTTGCCCGAGGTCCCCAGCGACCGCGAGCGACGCCTTGTCTGCGCCCGACCCGCGCGGGGCATTGTGCATCTCCGTGGGGGAGTGTTCCATGGGCCAGCGGCGCGCGGGTGGACGGGAAGGGAGGCGCGGTGGATCCCGTCGAGCGGTCGATCGTCGGCATCCGATCCGAACTCCTGCTCACAGCGGGTTCGGCCGAGACCGTGCGGTCGCTCGGCGAGGAGCTCCGGAGCGGGCTCGCTGCGCTGGGGGGTCCGGCCCTCGTGGAGCGTGCCCTGCTGGACCTGGCGCCACTCCTCGCCACCCGGAGCGGACCTGCTGCCCACGCGCTCGCCGATCTGATCGCCACCGAGGCGCGGGGGTTTC
>CAIWVP010000032.1 GCA_903916195.1 uncultured Verrucomicrobiota bacterium
CGGGGAGCCGCCGGCACGGACACGGCGTTCCAGCTCTTGGGTCTGTTCAGGCGACAATTCAATCAGCGGCGCAACCCTCGGCATGGCTGGACTTTGACACGACAGCCTACAATGTAAAGCACTTAGGGGTCAGTACACTAGTGGTGTCGGCGTCGAAAATCGATAGTGAGCTTGGATGGCGCCCGAAGCACACCTTCGAGACCAGGTTCCGCGAAACCGTAGGTTGGTATCTCGCCAACGAGGCGTGGGCGCACGAGGTTCTTTTCGCCCCGCCAAAATCCAAGGTATAATCAATATTCTGAGCTATATCAGTTCATGAGAACCGCCCCTATCGTTCACCCATCGGCGGATGTCCAGAGCAAGTCTATCGATCAGGGCTCCCGGATCTGGCAATTCTGCGTGGTTCTGCCAAACGCAGTGATTGGAGCCGACTGTAATATCTGTTCGCATTGTTTCATAGAAAACGATGTCCGGGTCGGCGACCGGGTAACCGTGAAGTGCGGCGTCCAGCTCTGGGATGGAGTGACGTTGGAGGATGATGTGTTTGTCGGTCCCAATGTCACCTTTGCCAACGATCCATTTCCTCGTTCCCGAGTGAAGCCGGCGAACTACGCACGGACACTGGTCAAACGAGGCGCCTCCATCGGCGCCAACGCCACCATTCTTCCCGGTCTCACATTGGGGGTTCGTTGTTTGATTGGCGCCGGAGCGGTGGTCACAAAGGACGTTCCCGACCACGCTGTGGTAGTGGGCAATCCTGCTAAAGTCATCCGCTACAGTGAAATTTAAGGGCATGAGCTGAGGGCAAGTTCGACTCCGAGTTCTGAAAGAGTCACGCAGCCGTCTCGCGCCCGGTCCACAAGAAGCGACGTAGGCGGCCCGTCGGAATCACACAAGTATAACGGAAGTCAAAATTCCTGACACCCGATGCCCATCGAATCATGCTGTCTAATCGACCTGCCGAAAATCTCCGATCCTCGTGGAAACCTCACGTTCATCGAGGGCGGTCGCCACGTCGAATTCGACGTGAGGAGGGTCTACTACCTCTACGACGTGCCGGGTGGCGCCGTGCGGGGCGGCCACGGCCATAAGCAGCTGCATCAGCTGATCATCGCCCTGTCCGGTAGCTTCGATGTGGTCTTGGACGACGGCACGGCCAAGACCCGGTTCCATCTGAACCAGCCCAATCGAGGACTCTACATCTGCCCGATGATCTGGAGGGAACTGGACACCTTCTCCTCCGGGTCGGTCTGCTTGGTGCTTGCTTCAGAAGTCTACGACGAATCAGATTACTATAGAGACTATGACCGGTTCCAACTAGCCGCCGACGCAGAACGTCTCCGAATGACCCGCCAAAAATGAGAATCCCCTTCCTCGAACTCAAGCCCACATACACCGAGCTCAGGCCAGAATTCGATGCCGCATGGCATCGGGTGATGGATTCAGGGTGGTATCTCTTGGGCAAGGAACTGGAGTCGTTCGAGTCCGAGTACGCAGCCTATTGCGGGTCGCAGCACTGCATCGGAGTCGGTTCAGGTCTGGACGCGCTGCACCTCGCGCTGAGGGCATGGGACATCGGCGAAGGCGACGAAGTCATCGTTCCGTCCCACACCTTCATCGCGACATGGCTGGGTGCCACCTTCGCCGGCGCGAAGCCGGTCGCGGTCGAACCGGATCCAAGGACCTGCAACATCGATCCGGACCTGTTGGAAGCCGCGATCACCCCGAGGACCCGTGCGATCATCCCGGTGCACCTCTACGGGCAACCTGCGGACTTGCAGCCGCTCATGGAGATCGCCGAACGGCACGGGTTGAAGGTGCTGGAAGACGCGGCGCAGGCCCAGGGTGCCAGCTATCGCGGCAGGAAGGTCGGCTCTCTTGGTCATGCGGCCGCGCATAGTTTCTATCCCGGGAAGAATCTCGGGGCATTTGGAGATGCCGGGGCAATCACCACCGACAATCCTGTCTTCGCCGGTCGCGTCCGGGCGCTACGCAACTACGGTTCCAAGGTCAAATATCAGCACGACTGCATCGGGACCAACTCTAGGCTCGATGAATTGCAGGCTTCGATGCTCCGCGTCAAGTTGGGCCGCTTGGATGAATGGAACGCTCGCAGGAAGACGCTTGCGGCCGAGTATCTCACCGAGCTCGGGCCGATGGCCGACCCATCAGGTGGGCTTCAGCTTCCGTCGGTGCCCGAATGGGCCGATCCCGTCTGGCACCTCTTCGTCGTCCGCCATCCGGAAAGGGACGCGCTGCAACGTCACCTATCGGACGCCGGAATCGGATCCCTCATCCATTACCCGATCCCGGCCCATTTGTCTGGTGCATACCAGCCTACGGCACAGTGCGGCGGAAGGCCCTCCCTCCCCTTGGCCGAAGCCTTGTCGCAAACCGTGCTAAGTCTCCCCATCGGTCCTCATATCGATGTTGCCCAAGTGCGGGAGGTTGCCGCTGCTGTCCGGGAGTTCTGTGTCGGCTCGCGACGTGGTGTCGTGCAGGATCAGCGATGAGGAAGAGGCACCAGGCCGAACGCAACTCGCATCCCAGCAACGTACCGCCTGTGCAAACCACCGTTGATCAGGAAACAGACCACCAAAAGCGTTACGAACCCCGATAAAGATGCCCCCGGCGAAAACTGGCGAATCGGTTGGCCCGGCCATCAATCATAACGTGGAAGTCGCCGGAAAGATTCAACATGACTTCACCGCAGACAATCAACCGCCGATGAACGACGCGCCTGGCGACACCAAGCCGTCCTATGGCCAAATCTTTCGCTCCACCGCGTTCACCGGCCAAGCGACCGTGATCACGCTCGCCTTCGGAGTGCTCCGGATGAAGGTCTTGGCGATCCTGCTCGGGCCCGCGGGCGTCGGGTTGGCGGGTACCTACACCAACATCATCTCCTTCGGGGCGACGTTGGCAGGGATGGGGATCAACAACAGCGGTGTGCGGCAGATTGCGGAAGCGTCCGCCAAAGGTGATGCTCGGCGGGTCTCGTGCATCATCACGACAATATCGCGAGCCGGGGCGCTGCTCGGTCTGCTGGGGACCCTCTTGCTGGTGGTGTTCAGCAAAAAGGTCTCTGAACTGGCATTCGGAGATGGGACACACGCGTCGACCGTCAAGGTGCTTGCGATCTGTGTCGGGTTGACGGTGGTTTCGACGGCGCAGACCGCCATCATCCAAGGACTGAGGAGGATCGCCGATCTGGCCAAGATCACCGTAATCGGAGCCGTGGCGGGCACGGTGCTGGGACTGCCCATCGTCAAGGTCCTGGGTTTCGACGGCATCGTGCCGATGCTCCTCATCATTCCTGCCGCATCCATCGTATGCTCGTGGTTCGTGACCCGGCGGCTCACCGACAGTGACCAGGTCTGGTCGTGGCAAGAAACAACCGGGGAGGCTCGGAAACTCCTTCTACTAGGGTTTGCCTTCATGGCGTCGGCGTTGATGACGGCCGGGGTCACGCTGTTCGTGCGTCTGATCGTACTGCGACAGGAAGGGGAGGCAGCGGCCGGCCATTTCGCCGCGGCATACACCCTTGCGGGGGTCTACACCGGGTTCCTTCTCCAAGCCATGGGCGCGGATTTCTATCCGAGGCTGACCGCATCCGCCTCGGACGATGGCAGGGTGAACCAATTGGTGAACGAGCAGACCGAGATCGCCCTCCTCATCGCGTTGCCCGGTGTCCTCGGGACAATCGTCTGTGCTCCGTGGATTATCAGCGCTTTCTATGCCGCCGATTTCCATCCGGCGATCGGTCTGCTCCAATGGCAGGTATTCGGGATATTCGGCCGCATCGTCACGTGGCCGATGGGATTCATCATGCTGGCCAAGGGTGAGGGTCGCCTGTTCCTTCTAACGGAGCTCGTCAGCAACCTGGTGTACACAGTCCTGGTCTATTTCGGCTTGAGGATGTTCGGGCTCGCCGGTGTCGGCATGGCGTTCCTCGGGCTCTATCTGTTCTACACCGTGTTGATGGTTACGGTGAGTTGGAGATTGACCGGGTTCCGATGGTCCGAGGTCAACCGAAAGATTCTCAAGTGGTCGGTTCCCTGTTTGGTCGGTGTCTTCGCGGCGGCGCAGCTTTTCCGACCCCTTTGGGCGATTGCGGTGGGAGTGTCCGCAATCCTGACCAGCGGTGTCGTATGCCTGCGGATGCTCTGGCCGCTCATCCCGGTCGAAAAGACGAGGATTCTGACGGCGAGAATAGTAGGGTTTCGTCCGTGAGCTATGGCGCAGTCAGAACGGATCGGGTGAGTCCTCCGCAAAAAATGCTTTTCAATACCTTATTGACCCAACCATACGTCGACCGCGGTAGTAGTTGCGAGGGCAGTACTGTCCGGTTAGATGTAGTTGAAGTTCAGTTGGTTATGGAAGTTGCCTTCTTTCATTTCGAGCGGCGCTTTCATAAACAGTTCTGCTAGAGGCACTTTCTCGAAAACGTTCACGCTAAGGATCTGTAACATCGTGTGGAGACTCAATTGCAGACGTAGCTCCTTCTTGAGGATGGCCACCAGGACGTAGATGCAGATCGCCACCCACACATGGGTCTGCACTGCATTGGCGCTCGTCCCGTAGAACGCCTTGATCTGCAGGCGCCCCTTGATCCATTTGAAGAAGAGTTCCACTCGCCAGCGCAACTTGTACCACTTGGCGATCGTCAGAGCGGGGAGGTCCAGATTGTTGGTCAAGAAGACGAGGGTCTTCCCGGTGTCGGGATCCTTGAAGCGGACCTTGCGCAGCGGATCAGGATTGTTGGCACGTCCTTCGACGGTGGCAAAGGGGACCGTCTGGTCGGAACGCAGGCCCGTGCCCATGGCGACGGGCCGTGAGTTGAGTCGAGCGAGCCGGATGCGCCCTCTTCGAGCGCGTCACGAAGAAGGCGCCGGCCTGGTGGATACGAAAGAGCCGGGTCAGGTCCACGTAGCCACGGTCCATCAGGTAGAAGCTACCGGGCTCTGGCATCAACGCGTCCAACACGGTCACATCGGCCTGTTTCCGTCGGAAAAGTGGACGAACGAGGGGATCGGACCGCGCAGATCCAGCAGCGTGTGGAGCTTGATGGCGCCACGGCTCCGCTGGTGTCGCGCCGAGGGGAACAGGCTCAGGCACAGTTCGATGGTGGTGCAGTCCAAGGCATACACGGTGCCCTCCAGATCCAGGCCCAGATCCTCGCCGCAATACAGCTGACGCGACCGGCCGATCAGGATCTGGGCGAGGTCGCTATAAATCCGACAGTCGCGGGATTCATTGGCTTCGGCGAGCGTGCTGCGGGCGACGGGTTGTCCGAAGCCCAAGTGGTAGCGACGTTCGGGTCGTGCATTCAGACACACCTCGATGTCCCGCAGGCTTTCCCGTACGGTGAGCTGTGCAAAAGCAAGACAGAGAAACTGTTCGCGGAAGGAGTAGTGCCTGACCCTTTGATCTCCCTGGTAACGGTGGACGCAACGCGCGAAAAGCTGACTGTGGACCATCTCGATGATCTGGGAGAAAACGAACCGCCCTGAACTTGCCATCCCAAAGTTAAACTTCTTCAGGCAAAACGTGCACCTCCAACTCGATATCCGTCACACTCGGAAAACCACGCATCTGCCGTATTCACAGCCGACGGCAAATCAACTCTCGCTTCTCAACCGGACACTAGTGTTGCGAGGGTATCTCCAAAAGTCATCTGCTCGGATTATGGCAGCAACAGTGGGGAGTTGGCGTACCTAAATCAGTCCGATCGGCCAAATCCAAGAATCTCCTTCTATGACCTATCAAGCGAAAGCAACGAGGACCGAGACGTGTTTCTGTGCATCCGCAGTAGAGTCGCGCTTGTCCATAATCGTCCCGTCCTACAACCACGCCCGATACATCGTGGCAGCCCTGGACAGCGTCTTGACCATCCCGGTATCCGACAAGGAACTGCTCATCGTCGACGACAACTCGACCGATGGGTCTGTCGATTTGATTGAACGGTGGAAGGCCTCGAACGAGCGACACTTTCGGTCCGTTATATTCGAACCATTGCAGGCCAACCGGGGACTATGCAGGAACCTCAACTCCATGATCAGGAGATCGACCGGTGCCACGATCGTTCTGATGGCGTCCGACGATCAACTGATTGGTACAGGGGTTGTCGAATTGATACGGACTATTGTGGATTCAGACCATCTTGCCATTGCCGGAGACCCTGAAGTGATCGATGAGGACGGGACTATCCTCTTCCGATCCGCGATGGAAGCATCCGGAAGAAATTTCGCAGGATTGGAGTCGTCGTCTCCGAGTCTCGCCCGAGAACTGGTGATGTGGTGGCGCACTCCGCCTCCCATGTGCGTCTTCAAGAGGAGCGCCTTCTGCGCATGTTGCGGAGTGGGGATGTATGATGAATCCTTATGTTTTGAAGATAGGGATATGACGTTGAGGCTGCTAGGTTGCGGCGGCCTGACGTTCCGTCGGATTGCCAGCTATCGATATCGCACCAGGAAAGCCCCGGCAAAGGCTCCGAACATCGTCTATGACTGGGTCCATGCCGCCCTTGGTCGTGGCAATCGCATCCCATGGTACAACCCGAACAGAATGTGGGCGGACCTGGCCATCAGACAATTGACCTCGATTCATGAACGCCACATGCACTTGTTCAAGGGCATACCTAAAGCCTACCTGTGGTTGAACGTCAAAATCGCGCTGTTGAGAGAACGGTCCGAGCATAGCGCAAAGGTGAGGATGCTCCGATGGGGCCTCCAAGTCGGGGCCTTGGGACTTGTGTTGCTCCACCAGTTGACATGCTTCGTCGGCGGCATCCGCGGCCCGCGAGCGCGAGTGGGAGCAACGATTGGTCAGTCGCTGACGATGTGAGGTTCGCGGGGCGAGGGAGGCACCCATCAGGTACGCATCGCATGAGTTGGCCTCCCAACCTTGTCATCGGCAATGGGGGCTCCGCCAAAGAATCCTCCTCTAATTCGGTGAGCGATTAGTTCGATTACAAAGTGTGGCGACCTTGTCGACGATGAGTTCGGCGGCGGCTGTCCAGACGAAGGGCTTTAAATCATTGTTGTGTCGGGGCCGGAACAAAACCGGACAAAGACGGTTCAAAACCGGACAGAGACGGAACAAAGGTGGATTGGGATGGGGGTGCAGCCTTGCCGGAGGCCGGAGCGTAGCGGAGGCCTCCGGCAAGGCTGCAGCTGTGCGCTGGCGTTGCTGCGGAGGCGCCGCGCGGGGAAGGTGCCAGCCATGAAAACAAGCAACTGGTCCACCGCCATCCCCTCGGATTTGTCCGCCGCGTCCTCGAAGATTTCAACGCGGGTTCTCTCGACGCTGCCACTGCCGCCTTACATCTGGGGGTGAGCCGCTCCCGGCTCTACGAGTTGCGGAGTGCTTGGCTCAGCGGGCGCGACGGCTTCGCCCCGAAGCCCAGCGGCGGCGGCCGGCGCAAGGACTGGCCGCCCGAGGCCCGTCGCTTCCTCCTGGAGTTCCTGCCGCTGCAGAACCCGCCCAACTACCAACTCGTCGCCGATGAGTTGAAACGGCTCTGCGGATGGGTCCGGGCCCGCTCCTCGGTTGAGGCCCACGTCAAGGCCCGCTACGCCCATCTCGTGCCCTCGCCGGCGCGCCAGCCACGGGTCTATCGCCGCTTCCGCCGCGCCCGCATCGGCGAGCTCTGGCAACACGACAGCTCCATCCACCAATGGTGGCCGGCCGCCGCAAAGCAGACCCTGCTGCTCACCGTGGACGATCATTCCGGCCTCAACCTCGCGGGCCGCTTCGTCGAATCGGACACGACCTGGAACCACTTTGAACATCTCCGGGAAGCCTTCGAGACCTGGGGCCTGCCCGAGATCATCTACACCGACGGTCTGAGCCTCTTCGGGCCCAGTTCCAGCCACGACCACAGCGACCCAAAAAGCGAGTTCCAGCGCGCCCTGCGCGGCCTTGGATCGGCCCATCTGGTCGCGCCCACCCCGCAGGCCAAGGGCAAGATCGAACGCCGCTTCGGCACCTTCCAGCGCCGCTTGGTGACCCTCCTCGCCCACGCCCGCGCCCAGACCTGGCAACAGTCGGACGAGGTCCTCCAGATGGAGATCGCCCGCCAGAACCGCACCGTCAACCGCACCGTCGGCAAGGTCCCCATCGAAATCTGGGACGCCCAGTCGCAGGGCGGCGAAGGCCGCATGCGCCCCGCCCCGCCCGTAGCCCTTCTCGATCTCCACCTCTCCCTGCGCTGCTCCCGGCGCGTCAACAACGACCACACCATCGACTTCGACGGCCGCAACTATGAGATCACCCCCACTCTCCGCAAGACCGTCACCCTCGTGCTCCATCCACGCCTCCGTTTCTGGGTCCTCGAACTTCCTCCAAAG
>CAIWVP010000033.1 GCA_903916195.1 uncultured Verrucomicrobiota bacterium
ACCATCGTGGGTAGGGTCCGCGCTGCCGCGCGACCCCATCTGTCCTGCCAGCGACCTCCATGGGTAGGAAGTAGCCGCCGACCTCCTCAGGCACGCCTACCGGGATCTTCCCTCATACCACCTCGACGGACCGCCACTTCGGATCGCATCTGGCACGCTCGCCGGGCTTGCGTAATCTCCCGGGACGAGTGCCCAATCAGTGGCCTTCCCCGAAGGCGACCACCCCATGAGACGCATCGACCTTGTCCCCGGCCCGGCCGCGCGGTCCGCCCGCGGTTTCACCCTCATCGAACTGCTGGTCGTGATCGCCATCATCGCGATCCTGGCCGGGATGCTCCTGCCGGCATTGGGCAAGGCCAAGACCAAGGCGCAGGGCATCCAATGCGTGAACAACCACCGACAGCTGCTGCTCGGCTGGACGATGTACTCCGGGGACAACGGCGAACGCTTGCCCTTCGCCTACGCGCCGGAAGTGAAACCCGACACTTCCGACGGTGCCTGGGTCCAAGGCGACCTCGACCTCGGCAGCGGCAAAGGCACCGGCGATTCCACGGCCGAAGGCAACTGGAACATCAAGTGGCTCGAGCAGAGCCCGCTCTGGGGCTACACCGGTAAATCCAAGGGGGTCTGGAAATGCCCGTCCGACACGAGCACCTGCATCGACAAAGAGAAACGCCGCGTCCCGCGGATCCGCAGCATGTCCATGAGCATCTGGACCGGCGGGAACACCGGGACCGACGGTGGTTGGGGCCCTCGCTGGAACGTGTTCACCAAGTCCAGCAGCTTCAACGACCCCGGACCGTCGATGACCTACGTGCTGCTGGACGAGCGGCAGGACAGCATCAACGACGGCTTCTTCGTGGTGGTGATGGACAACTCGCTCTACGACAAGAAGGCGAACCTATCGGCCATCACGATGGTGGATTGGCCGGCCGCCTACCACAACCGCGCCGGCGGATTCTCCTTCGCCGACGGCCATGCCGAGATCCGCAGATGGGTGGACCCGAAATCGGTCCCGGCGATGGGCAAGATCTCCTCGCAGACCTTGGCGAACAACCGGGACGTGATGTGGATGCAGGAGCATTCGACCCGCCTCAAATGACGTCACCGCGGCTCCGGACGGACTGACGGGCCGGATCGGCGGCGGCGCATCGCAAAACGAGTTGTCCGGTGGCCGGCCGTCCCGCATCCTCCGGGGGACATGAGCAAGTTCACCGGCCCGGTCTATGTCGTCCGCGACAACATCGACACCGACCAGATCATCTCCGCGAAGTACCTCAACCTCGTGCCCACCATCGCCGAGGAGTACGAGAAGCTCGGCAGTTTCGCGATGGACGGACTGCCCGACGGGCTCTATCCGGTCCGCTTCGTGAAACCGGGCGCGATGGACACGGAGTTCCCCATCCTCATCGCGGGCCGGAACTTCGGCTGCGGCAGCTCGCGCGAGCACGCGCCGATCGCCTTGGGCGCCGCCGAGAACCAGACCGTCGTGGCCGAGAGCTTCGCCCGCATCTTCTTCCGCAACTGCGTCGCCACCGGCGAGGTCTATCCGGTCGAATGCGTCGACCGCCTCTGCGATGTCTTCCAGACCGGCGACCTCGCGACCGTGGACATCGACGGCAACTCGATCAAACACGAGGGCACCGGCAAGACGTACGCCCTCAAACCGCTCGGCGAGGTCCGCCCGGTGGTCGAGGCCGGCGGCATCTTCGCGTATGCGCGCCAGGTCGGGATGATGCCGAAGCCCGTGTGAATCCGCGGCAACGCGTGAACACGACCGTGCGCCCGCAAGTCCACCTGGCCTGATGCGACGCGCCGCCTTCCTCCTGCTCCCGTTGTTGCTGTGGGTCGGATGCCGCCCCGACCTCGCGCAACTGGCGGCGGGCGAGACCAAGGAACAGCAGCTCGACCGCTCGACCGCGGAGTTCTTCGCCGGACCGATCGTCCGGTTCGACATCAAACTGCCACCGGGATCGCTCCGGTCGTTGCAGGAGAACGGGCGCAAGGCCGTCCCGGCGACGGTCGTCGTCGGCACCAACGTGTTCGAGGGCGTGTCCGTCCATGTGAAGGGTGCCGCCGGAAGCACCCGATCGATCGACGACAACCCGGCGCTGACACTGAACTTCGGCAAGCCCAAGGGCGGCAAGGCCTGCTTCGGGCTGCGGAAGCTCCACCTCAACAACTCGGTCCAGGACCCGTCGCGCATGGACGAGCTCATCGCCGGCGCGCTCTATCGGCGCGCCGGGATACCGACCGCGCGCGCCACCCAGGTGTTCGTCACCTTGGATAGCCGTGACCTCGGCCTCTACGTGCTCAAGGAAGGCTACGACAAGACGTTCATCCGCCGGTTCTTCCCGTCCGGGACCAACGAGATCGGCAACCTCTACGACGGCGGATTCGTCCGCGACATCGACCAAGACCTGGAGCGGCTTGTCGGCTACGGCACCAACGACCATGCCGACCTCAGGATGCTCCGCGACGCGGTCGATGCCCCGGTCGCGACCCGGCTGGCCAAGACCGCCAAGATCCTCGACATCGAGCGCTTCACCACCTTCTGCGCCATCCAGTCGCTTTCCGACGATTGGGACGGCTATGCCCGCAACCGGAACAACTACCGCCTCTACCACGACCCGGTCGCCGGCCGCTTCCACTTCATCCCGCACGGCATGGACCAGCTCTTCGCGAACCCGGGCCAAGCCATCGAACCCGGTTGGAACGGGCTCGTCGCGCAGCGCCTGTCGGAGGTGCCCGGGTTCCGCATGGGCTACCTGGACCGGGTCGCGGCGCTGTCGACGAACCTGTTCTCCGAAGCGGTGCTGACGAACATCATCGACCCGGCGGTCCTCCGGCTGCGCACGGCCATGGCGGACCGACCGAAGGCGGAGCAGGAACGCCTGTTCCGGAGCATCGGATCCGTGCGGCGCCGCGTGCTCGAACGCGGGCAGCACGTCGAGCAACTGATCGAGACGCGGCCGAAGCCGGTGCGGTTCGACGAGCGCGGGGAGATGCCCATCGGCGGTTGGCTCGCGCGGCCCGACACGGGCAACGGCGTGGCGGAGGTCGTCACCTTCCCGGACCGGTCGAAGGGGCTGCATCTCCGGGCCCGTTCGCCCGGCACCTCCGCGGGATTCCGCACCGCGCTCAAACTGCCCGCGGGCGGCTACACGCTGTCGGCCCGGGTGAAGACCCACGAGCTCGTCCCGATGAAGGATCCGCGCGGCGAAGGCGCGGGACTGCGCCTCGGCGGCGCCAGCCGGACCAACCACGTCGAAGGCACCACCGATTGGACATCGATCGTCCATCGGTTCGAGTTGCCCGAGACCCGCGAGGTCGAGTTCGTCGCCGAGATCCGGGCGGACGCCGGTGAAGCATGGTTCGATTTCGGTTCGCTGAAGATCACCCGCGAGAAGCGGTGACCGGAATCCGGCATCCGACGGGAGATGTCGAACGGGGAGCGCCGGCCTTCCACTCCTTGGCAGACGCCACAGTCAGGCCAGTCGGGCGATCTGGGCCCAGAGCGGACGCAGGTCCTCGTCGCGCAATGCCATCTTCCGGAGCGCCGAAGGCTCGCCGGTCTCCCGGGCCGTCCGGTACCAGGTCCAAGCTTCATCCAGCTTGCCTTGCTGGGCGCAGTAGCAGGAGAGGTTGTAGGGGATGGTCACTTCGTCCGGGAACCTCTCCGCGGCCGACAGCAACAACCCGAAGGCCTCGGCCAATCCACCGCCGGCCTTGCGCCGCGCCGCATACGAACGATGGATCCATCCGCCGGGATGGTCGGGGTGGAACCGGACGCAATCCTCCGCCACGGCGAACGCGGCATTCCAATCCAGCGTCTCCGCGTGGACGGCGAACTGCGCCTCCAGTGGCGCCAACCCCCGTCGCAGTTCCGGCGGCAACGTGTCCAGCTCGGCTTGGGCGTCCGCAGGGAGGCCCAGGCCGAGCCAACCGATGGCGGCGTCCAGCGTGTGGTGATGGGGCGGCGGTAGCGGCGTCACGGGCGCTCAGTTCAGCACGAACGCGACATCGTCCGACGCGAGGCGGACCGATCCCGGCATCTGCTTCGGGTCGAGTTTCACCACGATGCGATGGGTTCCGACCGGCAATTCCGTGGTGCTCTCGCCTTCGCCACCGATGCGTCTGCCGCCCACCCAGAGCTCCGCGCCCGCCCCGGCAGCGAGCTGGAACCGGATCTTGCCCGCGCGCGCCACGGTCACCTCGGTGGCCGCGAAGACGCCCAACCGCGAGGACCAACCTTCGGCGCGCAAGGCCTGGCCGATGAGCGCCCGCGTCAGGGTGCCTTTCACCAGCGCGGTCGTGGGCTGCCAACGTTTGTCGTCCGCCCGCGCGGTCACCGGCCACAGGTCCTGGCCGGCCTGGCCATCGGTGTGGAAGGTCTGCGCGAGCTGCCAACGGCGCGCCACGCCGCCTTGGGACGCGTCGAAATCACCGGGCTTCCCGAGCCGGCCGAGGAAGGCGAACAGATCGAGCTGGTCCTGCTCGCCGAGCGGATCCAGCAACCCGCCGGGCATCAGCGACAACGTCCCCTGCTCGCGCTTGGCGATATCGGCCTTCGGGATGGCCTGTTCGGCGCCGGCGGCGTTCCGGAGCACGACTTCCTGCGGCGTCTCGCGGGCGAGCGTGCCGGTGGATTCGTTGCCGTCCTTCGTCGTCACCACCAAGGCGTGGAAACCTTCCTTGATCTTGGCGTTCGGCAGGAGCACCGACTCGACGAGATAATCGATCGGCGCGCTGGCGCCGATGCTGGTCATGTCCGGGCCGACCTTGCCGCCGACGCCGCCGATGGCGTGGCAGCTGATGCACGCGAGCTCCGCGCGGCGGTAGACCATCTCGCCGCGTGCCGGATCGCCTTTGTCCGCGGCCTTCGCGGCCAGCTCCTTGACGATCTGTCCGGTGAAGGCCTGCGTGTCGGCGGCGAGACCGGAGGCCTTGCCGAGCGCGAGGACGAGGTCCATGTCGTTGCGGCCGCCTTCACGCGCGACGCGCATGCCGGCCCGCGCCGCGGCCGGCGCGACACCGGTCGCCGGCAACGCCTCGGCGACGGCCTTGCCGGCACCCTTCACCCGGAGCAACGCGCGCCAAAACTCCTGCGCCTGGGTCTCGTCCGAGAGAGACCGGGTGAGGTCGACCGCGGCAGGCACGGCTTTGCCCAGGTCGAGCGCGGCGAGCGCGGCGACGGCGGCGCGACGGGCGACGGCGTCCTGGCCCGGAGCGGCGATCGCGGCCAAGGCATCGATCGCCCCTTTGCCGCCGATGCTGCGCAGCGCCTCGATGGCGGCGGAGCGGACGGTCGGGGCGGAGCCCGGCGCACCCGCGATCGTGGCCAGCTTGCCGAACGCCGGACCGAGGTCCTTCCAGACGGCGGCGAGCTTCAATGCTTCGACGCGGGCTGCGTCGGATGGGTTGTCGAGGATGGTGGCGAGAGCGGCGGTGGAACCGCCGGGCTTGAGCTTGCGGAGACGCATGGCGTCCGTGAGCGAGCGCAACGCGCGGGCCGACGCGGCATCATCGAATCCGCCGGTGGCAACCTGGTCGAACAACGCACGGAGTTCCTTTTCGGTGCCGGCGGACCCGATGAGCTCGATCCAAGGACCTGCTCCGTCGCGGCCGAGCGGGTTCTTTGCCAGCAGTTGTCCGAGCACGCGGCTGGCCTGCTCGGGCTTGATGGCCTTGAGCCCGAACTCGAGCTGTTTCTCATGGCCGGTCGCGGACCAGGCGCCGCTCTGGAGCGCGGCGATCCAAGGCTCGGACAGATCGTTGAGGGTCAGCCAGAGCGCGTAGTCGAGCGTCGGGTCCATCGGTTGGTCGAGGACCGAGAGCGCGAGCTCGGCGGAGCGGGCGGACGGCATCTTGGCGAGCGCGCGAAGGGCTTCGAGACGGACCCGAGGGGCCGGATCGCGGACAAGCGTCGCGAGCGCCGTGAGGCGGGCGGGGTCGACGGTGGCCGCGAGACAGGAGACAGCCGAGGCGGTCGCGAGGCCGATGGCGAGGCTGACAGCGAGACGGTTCTGGAAAGGATGCATGTGCGTCGTGGTGCGGGGTTCGGGTCTCGTTTCAGCGGCTCAGCTGGCGAGCGGCGGCGGTGCGGATGCGGGCGTCCTGGGCGGCGACGAGCTCGCCGACGAGCGCATCGTCCGGCCGCTCGAACGCTTCATGGATCCACATCGCCTCCAGTTTGGCGCGCGGATCGGTCTGTTTGGCGAGCCACGGTTTGACGACCGGCAGCACCTTGTCGGCGCCGCGTTGGCGCAGGACGACGCGGGATTGCTCCTGCTCCCAGCCGTTCGCGGACAACGTGCGGTCGAGCAGCGCCGCGGTGTCGAGCCGGGTGAGGTCCTGCTTCTTGGCGAGCGGACGTCCCTTGGCGGTGACGCGCCAGATGCGGCCGTGCTCCTTGTCGCGGCGAGGATCGCGGAAATCGACCTCGCCGTGCTGGATGATGGGGTTGCTCCAGTCGGCGATGTAGAGCGCGCCGTCGGGGCCGAAACGCAGGTCGATCGGGCGGAAAGTGACGTTGGTCGAGCGCAGCAGGTCGGGCATCTCCTTGGTGAGGAATGTCGATGCCGCGTCCTCCATGCCGAAGCGTACGACGCGATGGGCGCGGAAATCGCAGGTGATGGCGCTGCCCTGCCAATCGGCCGGGAAGGCCGGGCTGTGCACCAGCTCGAGGCTCGCGAACTTCGGATAGCTTCCGGGACTGATGCTATCGGCCTCGCGCCGCATGTCGGAATAGGTGAAGTAGGTGGCGCCTTCCATCGCGTGGTAGATGCCCTTGCCGCCGGCACCGTCGGTGAAGAAGGAGTTCCCGTACTGGTCCCAATGGTGGCCCCACGGGTTGCAGCCGCCCTTGGTGAAGACCTCCAGGCGCCAGCTGTCGGGGTTGAAGCGCCAGATGCCGGCGCTGTTCAGGCGGCGCACGCCCCACGGCGTCTCGATGTGCGTGTGGGTGTAGATCGACTGGTTGAGGTACATGTGGCCGTCGTAGCCCCAGCGCAACGTGTGGAGGTTGTGATGGGTGTCCTCGGTGCCGAAGCTGGAGAGCACGATCGTCTTCTTGTCCGCGCGGCCGTCGCCGTCGGTGTCGGCGAAGTGGAGCAGCTGGCTGCTGGCCGCGACGTAGACGCCGCCGCGGTCGTCGGGCAGCACACCGGTCGGGATCAACAGGCCGTCGGCGAAGACGGTGTGCTTGTCGGCCTGGCCGTCGCCGTTGGTGTCCTCGAGAACGACCACGGAATCGGTCGCGGGCTGGCCGGGCTGGATCTGCGGATAGACCTCGGAGGAGGCGACCCACAGACGGCCTTGGGCGTCCCAGTTCATGTGGATCGGTTTGTGGAGCGACGGGTTCTCGGCCCACAGGTTCACCTCGAAGCCGTCGGCGGCCGTGAAGGTGGGGATGGGTTGGGGAGCCCGCGGCTTGGGCACCGCGCGATGGGCGGCCTCCTCGGCGGCGAGCAGGCCCTGCACTTCCTTGACCATCGCGGGGTCCTGATGCTTCAGGTCGCGGAGCTTGGAGATGCGGGCATCCCACTCGGCGATGAGCGGGTCGAAACGCGGGATCTCGACGCCGTTGCGGCCTTGCTCGCCTTTGCGGAAGCCGAAGAGATAGGTCCAGTTCTCCGGACGCCAGCGATGGAAGAAGAGCTCGTTCTTCTTGCGGATGGCGGCATCGAGCGCTGCGCTCGCGGCGACATCGGAGATCGACGGCAGACCGAGCGCATCGGCCAGGCGGTCGGCGAGGACCCGGTGTCCGGCGGCGTCCAACGTGACCGGGTTCGAGTAGAGCGCGGCTTTCGACATCGCGACCGTCTTGCTGGCGGCCGATGCGTCAAGGAAGCGGGCCGAGCGAGCCGCGGCGACATCCCGTGCCGCC